>JAGLHQ010000011.1 GCA_023143375.1 Planctomycetota bacterium | reverse complement strand
AAATGTCAGTTGGGGCTTGAACATACACGAGTGTGACCTATTTATTGTAAGCCAAGCGGGTTATGCCACCGAGGTAGAGATAAAAATAAGCAAGGCCGATTTAAAAAAAGATGCGGACAAGCCACACAATCACGAGAGCGACTTGATAAAAAATCTTTACTTTGCCATACCTGAAAAGCTAGAGGGCTGTATTGAGTACATACCAGAGAGGGCGGGGGTAATTGTACTCAAGCGAGAAAAACATTACAATAGTTTGATATGCCAAATTCTACGGAAGCCCAAACCGAATAAGCACGCACGCAAACTCACAGATGAAGAACGCTACAAAGTGGCGAGGCTCGGAGCTTTGAGAATTTGGGGATTGAAATGTAAAATTCAGACACATCTGGAAACAGGAGTATTCCCATAAAAGAGAGGCCAGAAGATGACGAGGGATGAAGAGAAGCTAACAGAAGATGATTTAGGTATGTTTTGGTATTTCTATGTAGATAAAGGCGACATTACTCGATGGTGTGATTGGGAAAAGAAAAAACCCCTTTTTGAAAAACAATATCCAGAATTAATCCGTGCCTTAAATAATATAGAGATTGAAGAAAAATATGTGGGGCTTATCATAGAGGACTGGCAGTAACCAACAACTCTTAACGAGAAAGCAAGGGAGGGGAGAGGATGAAGAAGGAGCTAAAAGAAATAGTCGAGGAATTATCTAAAGAGCTTGGTTGTAATTGTGACCTTGACACTTGGGAACCAGAGCCGGACACAGGACATTCTCATGTTTGCCGCATACATAAACAAGCCAAGGAGCTTTATCAGAGAGGCAACCAATGACACTTGGCCCGAAGTATATCAGAATGTTCGACACGCCGGAGATACAAGAGGGGTGGGAGCCGAAGGTGGGGGATAGGGTGCGTTGCGGTGATTTCCCCCACGATGCACAATTTATTGTTCGAAAAGGCGCTCATTCATCAGGCAACTATTGGATTATAGGCCGTGCCGGATTAGCTATGGCCGAATTTCACACATCTCAATTAACTTATGAGCCCTCAATCGAGCAATTAGCGGAGATGTGGTTAAAAGGGAGAGCAAGCGATACGCCGATTTCATGGGGCAAATATTTTATTTGTAGATTATCTAAATTTCCCACGCTTCAAAAAGACTGGCCTCTCCACATCATAGTCCTAGCCTTCATAATGCACGATCTTTATTCAAAGACATGGGACTCAGAGAAAGGGTGGATAAGGGTATGATTTGGAAAATTATAAGATGGGTTCGAGAAGAATATGAATCTGAGGGTGATACAAGAGAAGAGGCTCTAGAAAATTGTTATGACCCGGGTCGCGTAATTATAACAAAAGAAACTTGCGTTAAAGCCGACAAGGAGCAACCATGAAAGAAGAAGATCAGAAGTATCTCATAGGAAAAGTTGGGTTGTGTTTTCATGAATGGTGGGGTATTGCAGGTACTCCAGAATCTTGTGTATTTAGTCCTTATCGTATTTGCAGAAAATGTGACGAGAAGACACATAATAAATATCAACTCGACCCCGACTCCCCTTCGGATTTATACGGGAAGATATGGCCTGCGTTTGAAAAGAATGAAAGCTATACTAAATTTATGGGGCGTATGTCAGGGAGGATAGCTAGGAGAATTGATAGTCTTAATGTACTTTTGGGTGTTGCAGAGAGGTCTATCTACACATTTAAATTATCATCAGAGATTCTCACCTCTGCCCCTGACCTCGCCCTTAGTTTACTTGAATTCTTCCGTGAAAGGGATAAGGAAAATGCCTAAGTTAGAGTGGAAGCTTAAAAGTTCTAAAGAATGTAACGGATGTCCTTGCTTACAGAAAAGAAGTGAGGGTTGGTGTGATGTGGTAGAAGAACATATATTAATTAGATTACCGGATAATCGGGGCGTTGTTTATATTAGACCTCAAACCTGTATAGACGAACTCGGAGACTAAAATGACCTGTACCTCTTGTGGTGAAGATGTTAGTAAGCAGACCGACAACGAACCCCACGGCGTCCTTGAGTGCGACTGCATCGACGGCGAGTTTACGAACGGGAGGCGATCACAGCAAGAGCCTCCTCCTCACTCCTAGCCACCCCCGCGAGGCCGCCGTGCTTGCGGACAAGGTGTAAGAACTTCTCTTGGTCCTCGCTTGCCTTGCCCTTCAGGGTCTTAACCTCTATTGCTACGAACCTGCCAATTTCTTGCCCAACCATATCTTCCGTGATCTTAATTTTCTTGATGCCGATAATATCTGAAGAACCTGGACAGAGGCCATAGCGCACCAAACGTCCATCACGGTCTTTGAGGGCTCCCGTATTGTTCCGCCAGTTCATCGTGCCGGCGTCGGCCAAAGCTATCCTTATTTCGTTTTGTATGTCTATCTCAGGCTTGCTCATGCGAACCTCCTTGACATTATCCTTTTTAACTTCTTCTCTCTCGCCGCTATGATATACCGAGCCCAAGTGTGAGGCGCTTTGTAGTCTCTTTCCTGCCCGAGCGCAACCAAGTCCTCATATGTCGTTGCGTTGCTTCGCTCGCGCCTGCGACGCCTCTTGAGCGCGTCCTTATCCACCTCGACAAGCTCGCCGTCCTTAGTGTCCGGCATGCGCCCCACGGGTATATGGCGGTGTCCACACTCAGGGCATACTGGCGCTGGCTTAAAGACGAAGTAGCATTTAGGGCATTGCGTGATGAACACGCTCTGCTCCTGCTCTTTCCGCCGTCCCTTACGCTTATGCCCCTCAAGCGTCCAATCGCGCTCCTCGTCGGGTAGGCCGTGGCGCATGACGTTGCCAGCATGATCCAGGATGACAGCCTTCGCGCCGTCAGGCTTAACTCTTAGGGTCCTGCCTACTTGCTGGAGGTAAAGGGCCGTTGACTGCGTGGGCCGTAGGAGTATCGCGGCCTCAATAGCCGGCAGGTCAAAGCCCTCTCCGACAATCTCGACGTTGCATAGCACCTTGGTCCGTCCCGAGCGGAAGTCGCTGATAGCCGCTTTACGCTCCACCTTGCCCATCTTGCCATCGATGTGCGTGGCCTCTATGCCGGCGGCCTTGAACTGCTCTGCGACATGCTGAGAGTGTTTGATGGAGACACAGAAGACGATAGCTCGCTTACCAGGAGTAAGGCGCTGATAGTGAGCCATGGCGTCACCGGTAATAGTCTTGTCGTCCATTGTCGTCGCAAGCTCGTTCCGCGCGTAGTCCCCCATTTTGGTATGTACGCCGGACAGGTCCGGCCTTGATGGAGCGTAGACCTTATAGTCCGCGAGATACCCGTGCTCGATGAGCCATGCCACTGAGGGGCCCTTGACCATCTCGGAGAACTGCGCCTTGAGCCCTTTGCCGTCCAGCCTCTCGGGAGTTGCGGTCAAACCGACATGCTTTGCGTCGCTGTAATAGTCGTGGGCCCTCGCCCAGCTACGGGCGCCGAGATGATGGCACTCGTCCCATACGCAAAGGTCTGGCCGTTGCACGCGCTGGTATCGCTTTACAAGGGTCTGTATGGAGCATATCTGTACTGGCTGGAAGGGATCGGGTCGCATACCCGAGGCGATAAAGCCATAAGGTATACCAACCTCGTCAAAGGTTCGTGCGGTCTGGTCGATAAGCTCTGCTCGGTGGCAGATAAAGAACGCTCGGAGGCCCTTTTTGCTGGCTCTGCCGAGCATGGTTGAAGCGAGAACGGTCTTGCCTGCCCCCGTAGGAGCTTGCAAGAGTATGGAGTTTTCTGTGCGGAGGGCTTGTCGTGCGCCCTGGATCATATCCTCTTGGTAAGGATGGAGGGTGAACATTAAAAAGAGCCAAAAGGCACGTCGGATGATTTCGCCATTCTATTAATGACGGGTATGATCTCTTTGTCTTTCATCTCTAGCGCTCTCTGGATACATACTTGAGGTGTTGCTTTGAATAGCTCTATTTTGTATATATATCCATATTGACCGCAAAACTCCATCCATGGGTCTCGCCGTTTTGCTTTTGTATTGCAGGCGTCAAGAATAACCGTTTTATGACCGGCAAGAAATAACGCCCGTATCATATAACGAACAATCATCCATATCATTGGCTCTGCTTCAGGCAGAAAACGCTCACCATGTAGTGCTAGGCGGATTGAATCAGGATTGACTATTGGATGCCCTTGCTTTTTCGCCCATGTGCTTTTGCCTGAGCGTGGCAAGCCTACAGTTAAAATTAACGATGGGTCTGGTTCCATTTTATTCTCCTTTCGCTCTTTTTGGGCCTACAGCGCCACGAAGTCTGACGGCGTTAGCTCGACCTTCTTCTTCTTGGCGAGCCTCATGATCGGCCTGTGATATTTCGGCGGTATGTTTCCGCCCGTGCCCTGCCTAGCCTTCGAGTACGTCCATTTGTAGACCGTCGTATCGCTGAGATCGAGCGCGTCACTGAGAGCCAAAGCCGTCATGTCGAGCTTCTTGAGTATCTTTGCTATGGGCGTTGCCATGTGTCCTCCTTTTTAAGTGTAAGGGGTAGGGATTTGCACCCTACATAGTCTTCCTTAATCAACACCGGCTTTAGCCACCTAGGAACAGCCCATGTTTTTCTTGAAGCGGACGATTTGGAGAATTATTTAGCCCTCGAAGGGTTCATCTCCGTCCTTTACTTCTCGACGTTATCAGCGTCTAGCGTCTACCTATTCCGCCACCCCACATTAATATTGGCACATCTTTGATAATATGTAAAGAAAAAACTTGACAAGGGGCAGGTTCTTTGATAAATTGTAAAATAAGAAAGGAGGCAGTATGACAAAGAAACGGACAATCAATGTCGATGAAATTTGGGATGTCAGTAGTTTCACGCCCAGCAGTGGTAAAAGCACGCTTACCTTTGAAGGCCCGAAACACAAGGTTCACCTTCATCTTGGCGCGTATACTCTTGATTATGTCGCCGAGAAATTATGGGATATTGTGAAAGAGCGCCAGAGACAAGTTGATAGTAACAAGAGGTCTTTAAGGGGGGAGGAATAATGGACATAAAAGAGATAATGAATGAAGCAACAAAGACAGCAAAGAGCAAGGGCTTTGGGATTAGAACAGAGGCCGATATACCGAAGGCTTTATGTCTTATTCATAGTGAAATCAGCGAAGCCTTAGAAGAATATCGCAACCCAGAGATGCCAATAACGACTACCTATACAGAGGGTCTTACTAAGCAAAAACCAGCAGGCTTTACCGTTGAACTTGCTGATGCCCTTATCCGAATATGTCATCTTGCCGACGATTTAGGGCTTGACCTTGAAGAAGCTATTAAAGTGAAAATGGCATACAATAAAACCCGTCCACATAAACACGGCAAAAAATGTTAAGGAGGCCAAATAATGCCCATACCATTCTCACCAGACACGAAGGCCGAGTGGCTTAAGCTCCGCAAAGAGGACGTGACCAGTACGGAGGTGTCGTCGCTATTTACCAACCCTGTCACTCAGGCGAGCTTAAGCCCGTACATGACCGAGTACGAGCTCTATTATATCAAGGTTGGCCTCGCACCCGACACCTTCGAGGAGAACGAGCGCGTTGTATGGGGCAAGCGCCTTGAGCACGCAATCGCCAAGGGTATAGCCGAAGACCTCGACGTCCAGATCAGGGCCGTCAATCAATATCTACGGCACAGCGAGGAGCCACGCATGGGCTCCAGCTTTGACTTTCGTATCGTCAACCATCCGAAGGGCCCTGGCAATCTTGAGATCAAGAACGTGGACGGTCTGATCTGGCGCAATAAGTGGGGCGACTTTGAGGCTCCGGACCACATCGAGCTACAAGTCCAGCATCAAATGGAAGTGGCCGACGTCGAGTGGACCCTGATATGTGCCCTTGTCGGTGGTAACGAGCCGAAGTTCATCTACCGCGACAGGGACCGTGAGGTAGGCGCAGGGCTCCGCAAGGCCGTACGGGAGTTCTGGAAGAAGATCGACGCCGGCACGCCTCCCGAGCCGAACTACTTGAGGGATGCCGAGTTTATCGTGAGTCTGCACCAGAGCGCGGGGGCGAAGGTCTTGGAGAGCGAAGATGAGGGCCTAGCGGAAGCCCTCGCAGATTACACCAATATAAGCAAAATCCTCAAGAAAGATGAAGATGAGAAGAAGGCTACCAAAGCGAGAATTCTGGAGTTGATCGGCGACGACTACAATAAGATACTTGCAGGCCCCTACACGCTTCATTGTGGCATGGTGAAGGGCGCTCCGGCAACGGTTATCACCGAGGATATGGTTGGCGACAGCTACGGAGGACGGAAGGGCTATAGGAGCTTCAAGGTTTATGAGAAGGAAGGAGAATAGCAATGAGTGGAGAGCCAACAGCATCAAGAGAGGCAGAAGTGCCGAGAGAATTAAAGCTCTTGGAGGACGCTTTAAGTGATATTGCTGGATCTGTAGGACGTCTTGAAAATAGAATTGAACCGGCGATGCGAGGGATTACTCATGTTCCAGAAAGCGATTTAAAGCCTGAAACAGAAGTGTCGTCTGAACTTGCCGGCAAGATTCACCAGTCTGTAGATTTAGCGCGTCGCATCAGTAAAGATATTGACAAGATTACAGAGCGCATCGAACTTTAACCTCTAGCCCGCCGAAAGGAGAGCAACAATGACAGCTTCAAGGATTTATAAGGTAACGGTAAAGAAGGGCGACACTCCTAATTCAGTGCATTACGTCCGTGCAAGTTCAAGGGCTCAGGCCGAGCGCCACGTTATGCAAGATTATCTTGAGTCCTGCGTAGCCAGCCAAGACGACATCATAATAGCCTGTGAGACAGAGAACCCCATCGAGGACGCCAGAAAGGAGGCCAAAGTTGACGAAGGAACCGACAACGGAACCGACAGGCAAGACTGACGAAGAAAAAGCCCTAGCGACCACCGGAGGGCCCGACAGTGCGATAGCCGGCTTTCAGGACGAGGCCGGTTATGAGTTCTTGAAGAAGCAGGCTCAAATGCTGGCAAGCTCTGATATGGTTCCGATGGCTTACAGGCAGAAACCGGCCAACTGCGTAGTGGCCCTCGAAATGGCAAGCAGAACCGGCGCGAGTCCCTTGGCCGTAATGCAAAATCTTCACATCATAAAGGGTAAGCCCTCATGGGGATCAGCTTTTATTATCGGCGTCATAAATAGCGTCAAGAAAGCAGACGGCACACGCAAGTTTTCAGACCTGCGGTTTGTAATCGGCGGTAAAGAAGGCACAGATACCTGGTCTTGCTTCGCCGTCGCCACCGAGCTTGAAAGCGGAGACGTTCTCGAAGGCCCACCGGTAACAATCACAATGGCTAAGGCC
The DNA here is from genome assembly GCA_023143375.1 of Planctomycetota bacterium. Lineage (GTDB taxonomy): Bacteria > Planctomycetota > Phycisphaerae > Sedimentisphaerales > Anaerohalosphaeraceae > JAFGKL01. The sequence goes on along the minus strand of JAGLHQ010000011.1, from coordinate 35,430 downwards.
GAAGGTTGGTACGGCAAGGACGGCAGTAAATGGAAGACCATGCCGGCCCTCATGCTACGGTATCGAGCGGCGGCGTTCTTTGGCCGGCTCTATGCTCCAGAGATTCTTATGGGCATGTTCTCCCAGGAAGAAGCCAAGGACATTACCGATAAGGCCGACGTGTTCATAGAGGTTGCGCCCGAAGACGGCACACACGCCGGCAATATCGTAAAGGGTGCTCAGGAGTCCGAGGAGCCTGCTAAAGAGCCTATAGACGGAGAATTGATCTAGTAAGGCGGAAGGGGCGGGGCCGGTAGCCCAAACCGGTATCCCGCCCCAGGGGGTGAGTTTAATTCTGCTATTTTTTTCCTTTCGCTACTTGAATTAAGAGCTTTATAATAAACTTCAAAGCCTGTCGGATTCTTAAAGGACTTATAACTTGTCCATCAGGGAACCAAGTATCTATCTTGCTGAAAATATCCTGAACCGTAATTGCTGAAATATTTATCCCCGAATGGTCTATTTCCTTAAGAGAATTTAATAGATCGCGCTCATGCGTATCTCTTGCGCCCTTTAAGCTATCAACGTAACGTGCATTTAAATAGGTGAGGGCATCTTGATCTGTCTGTCCTTCGCTATAGGGGATTACCCTTGAACCTACGAGGCCATCAATGGTAAATTCCACATTCCATTCATCTACAAAATCAGTAATGATTTGGCGAGAAATTATAACTATCATTTTATATCGTTCTCCCGTCATTCGCTATATAGGCGATACCAATACTTCTATTTGCGGTACTTACGCCATCGGATGCAGTAAAGAAAAAATAAAAAATATTGTCAACCTGCACAATAATATTAGACCAATTTCTCCCCGCATCCCACGACTCGCTCCCAGGATTTGATAAGCTAAGAATCGGATTAAATGAAAACTTACTGGCCGATACACTTCCGGTAACTAAATCTTTTAGCGTTATAACAGCCAACCCTATCTTTCTTGTGGTGTCGCCTGTATTTACTCCTCTATAAGAGAGATATATAATTCCAGAATTATGATAAAAAGCTGGACTCGCCACATCAAACGCATCCCAAGACCCACCGCCCCCTTTTGAAACTATCGTTCCAAGTAAATCGCCCACCACCCAACTCGTGGGGTCTTCCGAAGCAGATACGCTTATAGTTCTTGCTGTATCAGCATAAGCTAGATAATAAGTTCTACCTAATTTAATAACAGTCATAGCCGTACTGCCTGCGAGGTTGGGAGTCCATAAGGTTTCGGTGATGATTGGGTTGCTTGCGTACTTTGTAAAGGTAATACCGTCTGTTGAATAGGCGTAGCCTATCCCTACGCCACTCAAGGCGAGACTGCCGACATAAAACATTTTATATTTATAGTCACCAGTATGTAGCGTATCATTGTCAGGTGCTTCGGGGTCATAAATGACAACAGGGAGAGCGACTCGCCCACCCTCCCAAGCTATGCCAGAGGTCATTATGCGACCAGCGTTTACGCCCGTTCCAATATCTGTATTCTTTACATACGGCCCTGTTACAATATCTTTTAAAGGGCATTGTGCCAAACCAATTGCAAAGTTAGTGCCGTCATACCCAAGATAATAAACCTTAACCTCATTATCAGAAATTACAACGGTGCTTACTTGTATTATAGTATCATCCCAATTCCCGCTTACTCCTCTTTCAATGATTGGATTTAGAGCAGAGATTTTAGGAATGTTCTCGCCACCTAAAATCGGTAGTGGCACACTTCCTCTCCATGTGGGCTCGTCCGTCCAAGACCATTTTCTTATGCTATCCTGTTCAAAAATGAACGCCTTAACAACACCCGCCCCCGATCTGGATGCCGTCGCAATCGCAAACGCCCCATCTTTTCTTATTGTTGACGGCTTGGCCTGTCCGTTCGTAGCTGAAAAATAAAGATAGTCGCCCCTGTTGGTATCTCCCGTGACATAGACATCTTCATAGCCAGAGATAACGACTTCACCAGACGAGTTATTAGTAATTACAGAATTTGCGACGATAACTGGCGCGTCTTCATCCTCAGAGCCGTAATCAAAGCTATCATCGTTGTCGGGGTCAAGGCGATAGACATAGCCTACGACTGTGCTTGCTCCCGACTTATTTGTAAGAGTAGGCGTGACGATTTCAACTGCGCCACCACCACCAGCGCCACCCCCGCCCGCCACTACCCGCCAACGCGCAGAGGTTGAATCGTATTGCAAGATAACAAGATTATCGGCAAGAACGGTGACGTCAGCATTTAAGGCAAATCGGTTCCCTGCTGTTGAGCTCGCGTCTTCATCTTTTAAAACAATATCGTTAGAACCTATGTTATGAATCAAAAGTATTCTGCCATCAGCACCACCGGCCAGACCAGTGATGTCTCTTGAGGCATCCGTGGATAGCCTAAGCGTTGAAGAAGTGGAGAGTCCCGTTGGATTATAGTCGTCTTGGTTGGCTGTTATTTGCGAAGGTGATATATCCCCACTTAACTGAAGGGCCCCGCTTAAAGCTCTTGTGCCATCTGCTAGAAAATAATGTGGGTGATCGTCGTCGCCTAATCCGGCGATACTTCCATGATCTATACTCCCTACCGCAAAATGTAAGGTCGCATCGCTAATATGTGAATCTATTTGTGCGTGAGTATTAGAGCCTACGTCTGTGAGAAGTGCATGGCTTCTTGTTGTTATGTCAGCTATGCTCGACGTTGATTTGTTGATCTGGGCCCAAGTATAGTCGCCTGTTACCGCCACAACCGAACCGGTGCGCCCGAAAACAGAACCTACCGCACCGGTGACGACATTGTTTGAAACTTGCTGAAAGTATCGTTGCCAGGGAACGCTAACCTCACCAGCGTCGTTATCAACTATGGGGTGCTGAGGATAGGGCTCGATTGTCATTTTTTACCCTTCCACTTATCTATAGCCGTACCAACTCCATAGTAGATAAAGTAGAACGCTACAACTGCGACAACGGACCGATGCACTATATCGAGTTTAAGCACTTCCAAGAGAAAATCTGAAAATGGTTTATTAAACTTCCAAAAGATAACCGCTAGCCAGAGAAAGGCAAAGGCCGTTCCGATAATAATTACAGCAAGAATCCGGCGGGTAACGCTCCTGATAGAGTTCTCGCCAGCCTCAGCCAACTTCTTCTGCTCGATAATATACTCTATCTTTTCTTCGTTGGTAAAGTTCAGGTGATCTACGCCCTCTAGCAACTTTTGGACTGTCTCTGAATCGTCGGCTTTTTTGGCAAGGCCGAGTATGCTCGCGCCGAGCCCTAGCAACCCTGTCAACATATCACCCCTCCCTTTTTCTTGCGAGTTCTTTTATCCAGATATTGTATGTCGCTACTATTCCTGGAGGTGCGCCCTCAAGACTCCCGCCATGGGGCAAGAGCATAAGAGTTATATTGTTTTCTAATGCCTCGGTTTCTGCCTTGACTATTCTGGACTCGAACCACATAACTACAGCCCCTATAGCGAAAAGAAGCCCTAGAACCGCCTTGGCGTCGTTTATACGGCCCATTATGGTCTTTTTAGCCATCATGTTCCTATATACTCGAAGTGCCCCGCGTCCCAGCCTACCTTCGTTTTATATTCATCCTGGGCAACGCCAAAGCGCCCTCCCCAGCGTCCGCCTAGCTCTTCCCACTTTTCGCCAATAGCACGGTACTTTTCCTTGCCCCTTACATACTTGCCGTCTATAAATAGATTAAAGTCAACGGCAAGGCGAGCTTGGTGTTTTGAGCGTCTAACCCTGCTCTTGCCACTCTTGAGGTGAAGTGTCTGTTGCTCCTTAGTACGGAAAGCCTCGCCGAAAGTAAGAGCCATACCTTCCTGTAGAGCAAAAAAGATGAGCTTCGCCACCATGATTGAAAATGTCTGTTGTCGCTCTGATAGACTCATTTTCCCATTCCCTTCCTTAAGTCCTCTGTGATATCTTCTAATTTTACAACCGCCGCTATCATTCTATCTTCTTTTTCAGCCGCGAGTTTATCTTTGAGTTCGGATTCCTTTACTGTCAAGTGATCTTCTTCACAACCGTCAACTCGCCCATGCAAAACAGTGATGTCCTGCCTGACTCCCCGCGCGTAAAAAAAACCTATAGCGGCCAGCAATGTCATAAAGCCGCCCCAAGCAGTAACAAGTATCCCGAAATTTGAAACAACCTTCTCCGGCATCTCATGAGCCCTTTCCATGTTTGCCCCTCTTTTTTCTGATGGTGGCCTTAGTGTTCGCCGGCTTTTTCTTTACCCGCCTCGCTTTTACTTTTACCTTTACTTCTCGTCTCTTGTTGCGTTTCTTTAATTCTTCCTTGAAGTGTGGCGCCATCGTCTAGCTCCTTTATTATTTCTCCACAGGTTATGTATGTATATATAGGTTGTCTGCTCAAACTGTAAAGAAGCAAAACAACGATGATTGTCAAAAATACGCAAAACGCGATATTCATTTGATCTTGGCTTATGCTTTTAATAACTACCACCTATGGCGTCAATGGTTCCTGCGGCGTTTGCGACCCAATAATATATATTGGTTCCGTCGAACCAAATCTCTTGAGTATTGTTGTTGCCTCTGGCTGTAGTCAAAACACCGTAATCTTCCGTGCCGCCTGCATCGGCGGCCCTATGGTAGTGTCCTCCTTCTCCGTCCGATCTATGGCTGAATCCGCTATCCCCTGTAGAGCCCCCCCATACCACAAGCACTTTCTTGGCTGTAGGAGGAAATGCGGTAATGGCGCTTAAGAGCGTCCACGCATTTATCGTAAGGCTTCCATCGGCAAGATTGATTACCGAAGTCAATATAAAACTTTTGTCTCTTTGCTCGTAGCCTATAAAGTTGCCACCACTGTCATTGAAAATCGCGCCCATCAGAGCCTTAAAGGTATACCCGCTCGGCAACGTGGGAGCCGTAGAAGAAATGGAAAGGAGAGCCGCCGTAGTATCGGTAGTGGGATTATAAATTACCCACGCGTGATACCAAGTGCTATTCGCTTCTGAGCCCGTATCAAGCCCATTTACGCCAGAAGCGGTTATGTCGGCGGTCAAATTAACGCCCGTTACTTTTAGGTTCGCACCACTTGAGTCTTCCAATATGATCGCGTCGGCGTCTATATCAAGTTGAGAATTTGGGGTTCCTGTATTGTTTAGGATTACCAGATTCTTGTGTTCCCCGACAATACCAATAATAATTCCAAGCGCAGGGTTTAGCAGTATCCAGTCCGTACCATCACGCTCAAACCAGGCCAAGTGGCCTACTGGTAGGTCCCCTACTCTTAACGCCGCACCACCTGGTAGTTTGATAGTGCCCGCCCCTAGCCCACTCACATTAAGCGTTGGCGTGGTGGTTAAGTTTGCGTTGACGATTTTTGTTCCAACCTTCATCCCCGTTGTGTGCACCGTAGGGGCTGGAGCAAGAGCTACCACATAGACGTCTGCGGCTCCTGTGTCCGCGCCGTAAATAAGTTCCCCGCTATTGATCTGTTGTGCGGTAACTGCGTGGATAAGAGAAGTTGCATCTTCGAGTTCAAGGGCAATTTTCGGAATACTAGGATTAGTGGCAGTAAGAATACCGACATCAACTACGCTGAGTCCGCTATCAAGGTTATCACCCGATACCGTGACCGTAGTAGTGCCTGACGCAAAGGAAACTGCCGTTACAAGGTTATACAACGTCCCAGCCGTTGCCGTAGACTTAAGGCGCCTGCCGATTTGGTATGTAGTCCTCTTATCGTCCGGAACGGTAAACTGAGTCGAAGAAATAAATGTCGGAACATCGGCAGGGCTCGACCACTCTGAAATGACTGCCGCAGTAATGGCCGCCGAAGAAGATACGTTATCTACCGGATAGCCTGTAACCTGTGTGTCGAGTGAAGTGGTTACGTTGACTTTATATAAGCCGTCAAGCCATATCTCTGCCGCGCCATTACCATCCAGCCTTACAGGATTTGCGTGTGGTGTAACAAGTGCCTCCTCCTGGTAGGTGTCTTTTAGTGTTGATGTTCCAGGCTCATAGAAATAAACCTTACCGTTAGAGATAGGGTTGCCATTTGAATCCATGAATTGCGCGAGAGGCGGTTTGAAAAGCGCTCCGTCTGCCATTATTCTTCCTCCTTCGGCTTGAAGCGCTGTTTAAGAAAGCGCTTAACCGCATCTGTTTGTTTTTTCTGCTCGCCTTCGTCGAGCGTACTCAGGTATTCCATAAAATCAGAACTGAACTTCGGGACCCCAGTTTTGTCGAGTTTAAAACCGACACGAAATGCGAACGGGTCCCCTATCCTCTTTAACACGTTTACGGCCTGCTTTTTAGTAAAATTTTCACCGTCTATTAGTTTGCCAAGTTCTTTAAATTCTCCTTCTTGCGCTAACTCGGACGCTCGGTTCTTTATGTCTGCACTTAAGAGCTTCTTCTTGTCTCTGTATGTATAGTAGCCTCTCAGCGTATCTCCAAGCGCGGGGTCTTTTGAGCCTGTTGGCAAGCCACGCCTCACCCATGTTCCTGTGAATGGCAACAATTTCTCTGTGAGTGTCCTTACGTCGCCCTCCCTGCCTGCAAAAGTATCGACGGGGGTTATACCTGTGAACATATGCTCGGCAACTGCTTTGGCGGCCTCAAGTCTTGTGGCACCTTTTTTTCTTATCTTCTCGCCTCGGAAGTCAACATTCAAAATAATCTCTGCAATCGTCCTCATTATCGGCTCGGCCTTTGCTTTCGCAAATTCTATTGTATGCCCTTCAAGAAGTTTGGCGTAGTCGTCTATCTGCCTGAAGAACCAGTTTTTAGCATAAATTTTACGACCCTTCTTATCTATCTGACCAGTGTCAATGTCGAGTTTGTGCCCTTCCTCGTTTTCCCATATATGATGAATGTCGTCCGGTGAATTGATTTTAAGAAGCATGAGTTGTACTGCATCAGCCGACACTACTGCTCCTATTACGCCTTTAATAACAACGCGCCTGTATTGGCTACTCATAGCCTTCAGTTGCGCGTCAGTAACGTCCTCGAAGCGTAGAAATTTTGGCAACAATGGAGACCTCGCAAAGCCACCGGTAGCGCCCGTGATTGTTCTCAAGTTCGAGACCGTCCAGTTGCGAGCAAACATGAGGTTAAAAAGCAATTTGCGTTGATTCTTTGTGAACCAAGTTGTAGGCAGAGTACCGAGTAGATCGTTTGTCATCATGGCCGCCGCTCTACCCGCCTCGCCTTTGGTCATTTCCTTTTTGCGTCCTATTGAGGGTATCATTTTAAATACTCCATCTGACCCTCGCTTAAAGGATAGCGTTATCGAACCTCTCTCAAACCGTTCACGCAAAGTCTCAAAAACAAGCATCTGTCCAGATTTTACAAACTTATCCCATAATATTCTATCACCGGTATCTCTGATAGCTTTTAATGGATTCGTAACGTGCTCTCTAAGAGACTTTGTGCTTGGTATCTTGAGTTCGTAAGCATCTAATTCTAATCGCTTGCCCACATCAAACAAACCTATTAACTCGACTCCGCTCTCAACCATCTCCATTTCAAGTCTAGCTATCTTTTCTGGTGTCATTTTTTGGAGTCGTTTAATTGGGTATTCTGTGCCGAGCGCCATCATGACATTGCTTTCAGTATTAAATCCGTGAATCAATGGATTGAACATAATAACACGCTTAACAACACCGCGAGTTTTAGCAAATCCAGAATAAATTGGACCAGGAGGCCGACGATCACGGAGTATATTATCTATCGTCGGCCAAAGGTCTTTATGTAGGCCAGTTGCTTCTTTGAAAAGCAAGGTCTCTTTCTTTCCGGCTTTCTCAATAACTCTGCCGGCATGTTTTTGTAATTGAATTTCATCTACAAGGATATAATTGTCTTTTTCTTCTAAAGGTATTTTCCTAAGCACTTGCAAGGCAGGTTGTCCTGATTCGGTTTTGGCGGTCTTAAGCCAATCGACAAGTTGCTTGTTTGCAATCGCCTGTTCTGCTGTATTTTGATAAACGGCGGCAAGATCGGCTATATCTTCTACTACTGTATAGCCTAAATCCTTCCATTCTTGAAGCGTAACGTCTCTACCATCAGGCGTTACCTTTCTTGGACGCGTAAAACCTGGACGAGTGCTTAGAGCGCCTATTCCTGGTTTAATGGCTTTTCCTGTAGTTGGTTTTTTAAGAATAATATGATTAACGTAAGCCTCTCTTTGCGCCTCCAATATTCCTTCTTCCTTAAGTCTTTTAGCAAAATTGGCATACATTTTTTGTATCTCATTGTGCATTTTCTTCTGTGCCGGATCGAGATTTTTTACCTTCTCAGGCGAATCAAGAGCATGGGTGATCTCTGCACGTTTTTTGGTATCTGGTATTATATCGGTTATAGCTTTATGGACGCGCTGAGCTTTAAGCATACCCGTATTTTTATGTGTACGCCATTTTTCAACAGCATTGACTCCACCTTTTCCTATTGTAGAAGTCGGATCAGACAGGCCAAATTTCTTCCTAATGGACTTAGTAGCTTCCTTGAGTCCGCTTACATCAACAGCGCCCTTCTCGCTCTTGAGTGGGTTCATAAAGTCAAAGCGCTTGCCTTCTTTGATTTCCTTGGCCTCTTTTGGCTTAAGAATTTCGCCCCCGAAAGATCGTGGTTGTTCTGTTAGTTCGAGGGATGGCTTAACCACAGGCTTTGCTTCCACTGGTTTTACCTTCGGCTTTATTGCCGTCTCAGGCTTAAGCGCTTTCGTCTCAGGTATTGGCCTTATCGTCTCAGAAATAGCGTCAAAACCCTCGGGTATATGCTTCTCAAGCTCAATGAGTGCCTTTTCGGTCAAGACTGGCTTGGTCGGTGGTTTGCCCTTCAACTTCTTCGGACCCCCTAGTAACGCCGCAAAGCCGGCGAACTCGGCTATAATATTCGCTCCTGCGGCGAGTAGCGCGGCGCCTGACTCCTTTACGTCTGCCGGCAAGGGCAAGGTCGAAAGGAAGGTTCCTCGGGCCAGAGCGCCTTTCTGGACCATATCGCCTATGGTTTCTGCCGGCGTAGCGATAAGCCAGTCTAAGAACCGTCCTACGCGCTCACTAGCAATCTTGCCTTCTTTGGTCCTTGGAGTCCTCACAAGCGCGGGACGCACGATCTCTCGGGTTTCCTCGATAGCCTTGGTAGCCTGATTGACGTCTCCGGTCTCTATCAACTTCTTAAGTCCTGGGGCTCCGGCAATGGCCGACTCGGGGAAGAACGCGCCCAGGGCGCCGAACTGCTCCACAGCCGCCTCGCCCAACCCTATCGCTTCACGGCCAAACTGCTTTATGGGCTCAGGTGTCGGTACTTCAGGCACAGCTTCTAGGCCGGCCCCAAGAGGCGAACCTGCGCTTATAGCCTCGAAGTCGCTCGGAATAGGGGCCGCTTGAGGCACTACAGGGGCTATTTGAGGCGTTTTAGGGATATTGGTATCAATGGGTGGAGTGACCGCTTGCGGCGCTGTGGTGGCCTCCAAGGGCACTACTCCAAGGTGTTCCTCTATCTCTATCTGAGAAAAACCGCGCCCACGGGCCGCCTCGATGCGCTCAAGGATTTTGGCCTGTATAGCCTTCTCGTCGAATCCGGCGTCAAGAGCCGTATTGATCTTACCTGTAAGACCTGGGTATGTTTCTTGTAGGGCCAATTACTTACCTCCAAATATTTCCTCTAGGCCGCCGAGATTAAACTCATTCCTGAGAGCCACGGCCTCCGACTCAAGGGTTGCGAGTGCGGCCTTGACTTCTTCGACATTCTGCACATTGACGCCCTCTATGCCCATGAGCTTTGCAAAACTCTCATCTACCGGAGTCCTTGAGAGCAGTCGAGCCTTCGCCACGCCTATATCCGAAAGACGCTTGCGAGCGCCACGTTTGGTTTTCACTTTTGCCTCTGCTCTCTTGGTAACTCTTTCTTTCTCGGTTGCCTTTCTTGTCGCTTCTGTACCCTCCCTTGTCTCTCGCGTTCCTATCTCCCCGAGAGCCTCTTTCGACATATTGACAAATGACGCAGACCTTTCAGGGTCGAACGAGACCATAAGGTCTTGCTCGCTGAAGTCGGCATTTCTGAGCGCTTCGTTTGTCTTGTTGAGAAGTGGTTGCAGTTTGATAATGGCCTCTGGCCGAGAAGTCCCTTTTTGGATAAGCTCAGTATACGCATCTGTCAACGCCAGGTTAGCAAGACCCAATACGTTAAACTTCTTCTTGGCGTTCGTCAATTTTGTACCCTTCAGGTTCGCTACGCCCTGCCGTATAGCGAGGCTATTGGCAGTAGATTCATCCTGAATCTTTTTTAGATCAAAAGCCTCATCTACTAGACCTGCGCCGGCTAGTTCTTGAGGGCCCCCACCACCAGCGAGAATATCTTGTCTCTGTGTCGCTCGCCTGGAGGCTGTTTCTGCGCCTGCCAACCTCAACTCATTTATCCGACTCGAAAGGCGATTGGCTTTTACAGTCTCGGCCCTTTGGAATATCTCTGGTAAATTAAAAACCTGTCCGTCTGGCATTGCATTTCTCCCTTTATGTAAAGATCGGTCTAGGCCTTATTGCTCCTGCGGCTCCACCAGGTAATGCGACTGGCGCCGTAGTAGTAGTCGGTGCGACTGGCCGATTACCCAAGAAATTGCTAAATAATATATTCCCTGTCGTGCCCTGTATCGCCTGATTTATACCGGAAAAAGTGCTTGCCCTTGCATTGGCCGCGTTTATTTCGGCTTGAGCGCGCGCTTGTCCGGCAAGATTGATATTGCCTGCTTGTGCCTGTGCCGTTCCTAGGCCGGCCTGCGCTCCAGTTACCGTAGCGCCTCTGCCTGCCTCTGATATACCAAAGAGCCTAGAGAACACGTCCTGTTGTTCAGTACGACGACGGTTAAATGCTCTCTCAAATTCCGTCGAAGCGAACTCTTGGCCAAATGCTGTAAGCGCCTTGCCAGTCTCACCAGAAAGCAATTTACCTCTGGCCGCCGCGCTTTTTTCTATCGCTTCTGTTCCGGTTTTGAGTCGGAATTGAAATCCTGGGTCTTCGGCAAGTCCTTCGCCTGTAAAGGGCTCTGTTAAGGAGCCGAATTGCGCAGAGGGTTCTCGCCCTGGAGTAGTGAGGCCAAGCAAATCGCCAAGACTTTGAAGCGCCGCAGTGCCGAACTCGCGGAAAGGCTCTAAGTCCTCGCGCGTAGTCTCAAATTGTTCGCGCAATAAAGCAGTCGATTCTCTTGCGGCGGTTGTTGTTGCTTCTGCCGCCGCCCTTGCGCCGCGCTCCTGTGCTTTACCGCCAAAGATACTCGACAGTATGCTTGCGCCGGCGCTTAAACCCAGCGCTAATGTTATCGGCTCTACCATCTACTCCACCTCCTTAATTCACACTTCTAGATACTTCATACCAATTACCATCCGCTTTTTGAACAATGACAAGGCTATCCGTTGATGCCATAACGAAATTTGCCGAACCACTTAAAAAGAAATTAGTGCCGTCCGTAATAGTTATAGCGTGCTCTGAAAGAATGGTTATTGTTTGCCCCTCGGCGCCACCAGAAATGTCAGTAACCGTAGTCGTTCCCCCTGTCAACCAAAGGTCGCCGCCAGCAGATATTGACGGTGTCGCACTGTCCGCTAGAGTGCCTATCGCTTTAACGATAGACCCATCTGTTTTAAGTTGACCCACGCCATTTCGATATAGGTTCGTATCTACTGCGTCGGTTCCATTACCCCAAGATATTTGTCCTGTAGATAAAATCTCAAGTCGATTGTCTGCATCTGTAGAAACGCCTACAGCAAGTGAATTATCTGTAGAAAGGGTGCTCCTATGGAATATAAACGCGTCTCTTCCTTGTGCTCCAATTTCCAAGACTCCATCTAATAATGTGTTCATCGCAACATAGGCCACATTACCAACGGATGGTAAGTATTGATTAGAAGGCCAAGTACCCCCAAGCATTGTTGATATACCTGAACCTCTAAAATTGTCTAGTATTAAAGATTCTCTGCCAGTAGTATTTGTAGTCTCCCTATATAAAATATTATCATTCGCCATGCTTGCGGAATCTTGATAAGTAACATTTCTTAAAACAAGTCCTAACGAATTTGTAGCTGTTGGAACATTTAAAATTTTGAGGGTGACAATGGCCTGATTCCCTGTCCATGCTGTATTTATTTCGATTCTTCCATTAGAAATTTCAAAGGTTCCTAAATTTGTAGCATCATCAGAATTATCAACCATAATCATACCAGAGGCAGGGCCACTAGACCTATTTTGGTCGTAAGTAAACTTATCCAGTATAAACGAACTAAGATGTTGTATGCTAGTAGGGGTAGCTCTTATCGCATACCCACCAACTGAATCAAATCTCAAGTCTTCCCAATGTACGTTCACCCATCTGCCAATTTTTATAGCATCGCCCGTGCAACCTAAACCGACTGCTCCACTATCACCAAAGTGAACCCTGCTTAACTTGAAATTTTTATCTATTATATTAGCTGTTAGGTCAATCCAGGTGGCTGGCTCATTAGTGCCGCCTCTAAAGTTAATCCCCTCCATTATGCCATGTGAACTGCCGCCCCAAGTTGCGACTGGCTTAGTAAATACAGTTGCCCCCGCCGCGCCATCCCAATATATCCTTACACCACTATTAGCCTGTTGTCCTATTATATTGGAATCGTGCCAAGTGATAGCTGTAGCCAGATTATATGTTCCAGACGGGAAAAATACTGTAAGGGAAGGGTCGGTTTCAGATGTCCCCTTGGCCGCATCAATGGCCGCCTGCACTGCCGTGGAATCGTCTAGCCCATCATTGGCTATTGCTCCATATGCCCTAACATCTATCCACGGGTCTGTAACCTGTGTAAGCAGATCATGCGTGCCATCGTTATTGTGTTCGATAAGAGAAAGGCGATTGAGAGTGTCCGAGAGAGTGGAATGGCCGGCCCCCACCATACGCTCGGAGGACTGTATGCGTTCGTCTGCCGCGTTGCCGATGCCGCCCAATAAACAAGTAGCCAGGATTACCGCAAGTACACCGTTGAATATCTTTTTCATTTTACTTTTTCCTCCGCGAATTTTTGTACGGCTTTTGGAGCGAAAGCCCCTACAACAAAGATGGTGGTTATATATATACCCACGTTTGGGTCTGCCATTGGCCTTGTAAGCGTTATAAAGCCGAAAACTACCGATACAACAAGAGAGCAAAAACACATAACCCTCATGGATGAAGTCTGTCCTTTTGGATCGTTTGGATCGCTTAACATACTCATAAATCCTCCTTATGCGGCCATTACTTCAATATCTGCGACGGCGCCTATAATTACAACCTTTACGGGGTCAGTTATTTTCAATTCCCAAATCCTGTCCCTGCCAAAGCCTAATCTATTCCACACCACTCTCTTTCCGTATTCACCTTTTTTACCCATCGAGCGCCACTTCTCGTTAGACCAAGTGTGTCCACCATCGTCGCTCCACCTGAGCATGGCCGCAGGATTTATCTCGCCACCTACAACCGAATCATCACCGGCAAGTTTTGAACCGTCGGCCAAAATACTGCCGTCTGCAAAAAACGCTTCAGTCTCGTCCGTTGAACTTGTCGAGAGCCCGACACCTGTTTCCATATCAACCTCAAGACGAGAATATACGATATTTTTTTCTCGATCCGTTACTCGTTGTGTTCTGCGTATACGTTCAATCGGATCTCCATCATCCGTCAAAACATCGTCGCGCATTTTATAAAGTTTTCCGCTCTCGAAGTCGCCCACAATATGTTCGTCTATGAAATAAAAATGAGCGTTTGCCCTATGCCTTATGGAACCGCCTTCTTTATAGCTTTGCCTTTCATGCCAGAGCCCTGTCGTAATATCAAGAACCCACGTCTGATTTCCTGTTGGAAAAGTCAAGACATAAAAAGTGTGTCCCCGAGAAGTATAGGAATAAGAAAAAGCGTCTGAAACTGTAGACATCTTATCCATTGCTTCCTCTACGGCATGGTCAGAAACTCTTATGGCATCATATCCCTGCTTGCGTAAAACAACATGGCCGCCCGATAGATTCCGACCAAGCCAAAAAGCGGTATTATCTGCCTCGGACAAAGAGAATCTAGCCTCTATCCCCCACTTCATTATGCCGCCGCTTATTCTGTCGAATGGGAAAACAGCCGCCGAATTATAATAAATCTCTGTTGTGTATCTGCCGAACGCATGCACTGTGCCCTGGATATTGAGAACGGCCACAAGTTCATCAGGACTGCTTTCTGCCGTGGTGAAATCAGTAGCATCCCACGAAAGACCGTCTAACAAAGCCGATACATGCCACCTGCCGGTATCTGGTTTATTAACTGCAAAATAACCGTCTACAAAAGTTACGGTGTCGGCGCCAGGAAAATCGGAATCAGTAATTTGAACAAAAGCTGTTGTGTCAAGATTATATATGTAGCCGTCTACGCCATCGACAATCATAATTTGCGTACCGTTATCGACCATAGATACGCGACCAGAGGACGAGTTGAGCGTACCTCTTTCAGTGACCACACCGGCACGGTTCACCTCGTAGAAGGTATTTCCTGAGACTGCAAATAGGTTTTTCGACGGAGGATGATACTCACCTCGAACCCCATCACCTCCAAGCGTTGCGAATAATTCAAGACCTGGAGTACCGTAGAGCGCTATACTGCTCTTGCCCTCGAAACCGCCGGTCTCAAGATAGAGATTTACGCTCCTCTGAGCGTTGACATTCTTGCTCTTAGACTCGTAGGCAGGGCCCACAAACGGTATCTTGATCCTTTGCGTCAAGTATCGGACCTCACATCTACCCTGTCGTAATAATTACCATCTCCGGTTCCTCTCGGAGCGTCTGGCCGAACAATCGGCACTTCCAAGTTCACCTTGTCTATCGCGCCGACGGCATCACCGGCAATAGTTGCCAATTCCTGTGATACTGTCTTGCCGAAATGCGGGGCCAACCTTATAGCGAGTTGAGTATAGATCGCCTCCTCGTACCCGTTCGGTAGCACGACGACATCAGTTGCCAAAGAGAAAGTAGTAAACGGCTTCCACATGATAAGAAAAAGAGTCTCGGCTGTGTCCGGCGCTCGGTTCAGAAGAATGTTGCCGCGCGAAGAATCAAATACGCGCTCAAAATAAAGTTTATAGGGACGAGCAGAAATATTCTTATCTATTATTCCTTCGTACTCCGCCCTGTCTACGATAATCTTCACAGGATGATCCTGGTTGTTACTATCACGGACAAAAGCCTTTTCGATCTTAACCGGCCTCTCGGTGCTGAAATCTCCACCCGTTCCGATTGTATAGGTCGTCTGCCCTATGGTGAGCGTAAAACCCTCCTTAACCGACGAGAGGATACGAGTACGTTTATTGCCCCATGTTCCCAGCATCATATTGAGAATCGTAAGGGCGTCAGCCTCGTCGTTCGGGTCTACATCGTCGCCTGCGGCCTGCAATGTAAGAGCGCCAAATGCTAATTTTATTAAATCTCTTGCCGTTGCCATAATAACTCCTGAACGGGACGACGGCGCTACCCGTCGTCCCTAATAGTTACTCCTCGCCGGTCTCAGCGTCGGCCTCCAGTTTGACCTGAATAACCTTTAGCATATCGGCGTTTGTCATACTCTCTTCGGGCATGAGTTTGAGGTAGTACATCTTCTCCTCAAGCACGGTTCGCTCCATCTTCTTGACGTCTTTGGCTTTGAGTTTGAGCCAATCCAGTTCCTTGCCGTCCCCCGTGTTCTCGGCCACCTGCTCAACCTTGCCTTTGCACTTGGCAGGCGTATCGACATATTTGCCGGTCTTGATGAGCTTTTTCGAGGCCTCTGCATTGTCGCATAGCAATGCTTGGCCGGTCTCTTTGTCGTAAACATACGTCCTGGTATTGCTGTCTCGCTCTCGCATTGCCTCATACTCTTTGAGGTCTTTTTCTGAACCAAATGCCTCCCCGTCTCCCGCTACAAACTCTCTCTCTGCACTCATATCATCCTCTTTGTGGTAAGTGGCGGCGGTTGGCCTGTCCGCCGCCACTCCCAGGTTTAGGTTAAGAAGTAACCCTGCACGCTAATTGCGGCCTTGTTGCTAAAAAGCCGTACAGGACATCGATTCGCGTTATATTGCTATCCTCTCTGATGTCTGATGCCTGCCATATCCTCATGGATATGCCGTCCATCACCTGCCTTGAAATCTGCTTTGCGTCCGCGTAGAGCTCAAGGTCTGCCGTTACAAACGTGAAGGCATCCTTGTGGAACGCTAAGTTTTGAGCATAGGCAGTTGAGGCGGCCCCTACAGGCGTTATAACAGCATTATCAGCCGGACTGCCACTTACGGTCTGTCTCGCGCCCGAAGTGGTAATAGACGGGCTTATGGCAAGCGTAGCGGCGCCGGAACTAGCCGTGGCTAACGCGGTTACGACGAACTGCTGTAGGAACGGATATGCTGTCTTGGTCTCGGGATGAACCGCAAATACGCCGGCAAGGGTGATTACTGTACCCTTGGTGATAGTATTTGAAGTTCCCCATCCATCGGTTACAAGTGACGAACCAGTCTGTGAAGCACCATCGACAAGCGGCGTGCCGCCCATTGATCCGTTCGTGTGGACATGGATCAACTCATTCTGCCACCAGTCCATGCCGGCAGTTCTGCCCATGAGTCCTTCAAGATACTGCCTTGAGATAGCGCTAGAATCCTGAAAGAGTCCCTTGAGGGCATCGACTATCGACGCCTCTGTATCGGAATTGATCGTCATATTCCGGTTGCCCCTTGGAGTAAGGAACTGTTGGAGTTTCGCCTTAGCATCCAAGAAGACCTTGAGTGTAGCCGGTGTCGTTCCAGGCGTACCAACGAGATTGTAGACGTCCTGTGTGACTGTGAAAACGTCCGCCTCGATCTCTGAGGCAAGTCTCTGCATGGCCGGCGTGATGTAATTCTCAGAGAATAGGTCAATATCGAGCGCCATCTCTGCGGATGAAAACTCCATATCGACGCCCTTCTGAGTAGCCAACGTCAGAGTAACCTGCGTATTGGTTACGTCCTGCGGCGAAGCAACTCGGCCAGTCCTGACGGTAAACTGGTTCGGCTCCCTGATGCGGAGCGTCGAACCGATTTTACCGCCGCTTTTGGCGAATTGATCGTCGTACTGCCTGTTGATATTCCCTATGAGATTCAACTGCTCATGGAGAACAACCAGTGCCTCGGTTGTAATCATGTCAATTGTCAATAGGGTATTGGTTGGTAACGTCATAATAAACCTCTATCCTGTCTTTACGGCTGTCGCTCTCCTTGCCTCCCTACTATTGACCTGAGTTGCCGCTTTAGGCGCCGCTCCACGTTTCGCGGCCCTTTCTGCCTTGCGTTTCTCGGCGAACTCATCCGTAGTCATAGCGGTGTCATCTACGTCAGTACCACCGCTAGGTAGTTCGGCGGCAGGCGCGTCAGCCTGCGTTATCGTTTTTTGTGTTGGTTCCCCTGTCGGCTCGTCAGGATTTCCTCCGAATCTTGCCTCCAGTTTTCCCAACTCTCTTGCCCGTTGAAGTTGAGAGAGTCCGGCGATGCGCCTCGCTTCTGAAGGATTCTGGCCAAGATGGTAGACTATATCGTGAGCGCCATCGCATTGCACAATCTCCAATACCATTTCATCAGAGCAATAGACCTGTGCGGTTCTGGCGACTTCGACGTAATCTTTGTTCTTTACTTTGGCCTCAGGGATGCCCTCGTTGAACTTGACCGTTGCGTTCTCTACCGCGTCGGCCTGTTTCTTGAGGTTATCCTTTTCGTCCCTTTTGGCGATTGCCTCGTTGAGTGAATAGTCAGCCGCTACTTTGTGGTATTCCGCCGGATCGTCGTAATCGTCAAACTCCGGCGGTCCAGTCTTGGTGGCAGACTCCTCTGTCGGAGCGTTGGTTCTGGCGGCGGCTTCCTCCTCAAGTTTCCTATTCCGCTCTCTGAGGGCGATAGCTTCTTCCTCAGCCAGTCTTTGCCCGTCTCTCAACTTCTTCATCTCTAGCTTTGCCGCAGGATCAGTAAGGTCTCCGCCTTTTTCTTCTCCTCCAGCCGGCGCTTCTTCCGATGGTGTTACCCCAGTCTCGACTGGTGCGTCTGTTGAGGTGGATTGGTCCTCGGGTGTATCCGGTGTTACCCCTGATTCGTCAGGTGCGTTTGGATCTTCCATCTTCGCCTCCTACCCCGACTTCTGGCCGGTACGCTTAAGGTTAAACTTCTAATTCGAGATATTTCGCCTTGCGTAACTTCGCAAGCATACTATTGAATATCTCCACAAATGCCGTAAACTCCTGCACCAATATTTCCACAGCCAGAGACGTTGGGTCGGCAGGGATAGCAACATACTGTGTCGGCAAGGGACAATTACTTTCTGCCGCCATACTAACAGGTATTCCTATTACTCGTCCTCCGTGCATTTTATCCCTCCTTTACTCTCCCTAGAGATTCGCGGCCTCGTCAGGAGCATTGATTTCCTCTATCGTATCCAATACAATCTCTCGCGTCCTCGCGTCAGCGTCTTCGGCTTCCTGCGCGACCTTCGCGGCTTCAAGTTGAACCTTTGCCATCTCAACATCGTTCTTACCTGCCGCGACCTGATTCTTTTCGGATTCAACCTGCAACTTCTGAGCCTCTAATTCCTCTGCTGGCGTCGGCGGTTGTGGTTGCTGTGGCTGTCCAGCTTCTTCCGGCAAGATGCCTTTAGGTAATATAACCTGTAAGCGCCTTTGCATTTCGTCAGCACCCTTGAAGTCAAGAGCGCTAGGAATCATATCTACAACCAGAGCCTTTTGCTGATCGTTTAGAACTTGCAAGAACTCTGTCATTTTTCTTGCGGTCTCTTGACGTTGCGTAGTGAAGTTCGGACCAATTTCTATCGCCACATCGTATTTCCCGACAGAGAGATCGTTTTCAGTCAATACAAGTCGAGAGTCGTTTGGATCAAAGACGCGATTATTTATCGTTATAGTCTCAATAGTTTTATTGTCAGGATTGAGGAGTCGTATAACCCTCTGTGTATCATAAACATTTGGGATCATCTCCATAATAACTTCGCCTAGCTGAACAATCGCATCATTCAGGTTATCAATATACTCGAATGTCCCTATGTCGCCCGAGCGTTCTCGCGCTTCTATTGCGGCGCCGGTTCTTTCATTGCTTCTTGCTCCTATAGAAGCCTCAAACAAGCCGGTAGTATTCTTTAGCTCCTCGCCCATTTTCTGGTATTGAACAAAGGCGCCTTCAGGCAAAAAGGCTGGCGGCGTTCTTTGCGGCACGGTGCCAGGAGCCTGCGGATCGATATTGTAGGGTAGATAAGCGTAATTATATCGGTTTGCATTTCTCCATATATTCTCATAGCCCTCGACATGCTTCTTTGTGGCTAGATAAGGCGTCTTTGGCGCGGTAGTAAGCGACTCGGCTATTGTTGAAAGCCAGTAGTTTTTCATGCGCATAGCGTCCTTGGAATGGCGTATAAGCCCTCTCAAGACAGTATAGTCGCCTATCTCCTGAGTTTGACCGGCAATCCTTATAACTGGTATCGACTGCGACATAATTTTGTCGGGGCCCTCTAATATCTTATCTCCCGACATGATGTAGCTGTAGACCTCGTAATAGATCGCCTCTCTCTTTTGTTTGATCTTTATGCCCTTGACTTCTTTGGCAAGGGCTTTATCGTCAAGCAAATCATCGGCCTTAATAACTCGGCCATCTTCTAATTGTAAAATCTCAACGGTTCTTTTGAAGCGTTTATAATATTTCGCTATCAAGACTTCGTTCTGCATGAACCATCGCGCGTATTCGGCGCCGTTAAATTTACTTCTCGCTTGCGTAAAATCAGTTATTTCTTCTCCTGGCCACCTTCTTTTGAAGGCATCACGCGTCATACGTTTTTCCACAAAACACTTATTTTGATCCGAAAGAGTTATGTCTTCGGCCTCTTCGTCAGGTATTACAGAGAAGGAATTTTTAATTGACCTAAACTTTATATCCTGCTCGAAGGAGTCTTTGCCCGTATATTCAGTAAAGACTTCCATGTACCCGAATCCATGCCCGACAGACTGCTTGCCTCCGTGCTTGAAAACGCGGTCCCCTTTCGAGCGACGACCGATATTGCGAAACAAACCGTCGATAACTCGCGCCGTCTCCTTGTCGGCAAATTCATCAACAGGTATCGCCTTCAGCATAGGAGTATTGAGCATAATATCTCCGACAACCTGGTTTACAAATGTCGGCAAAGCGTTAACTGTCAGAACCGGAGCCCCGCGAGACTTCCGACTCGCCAATTCTTCTTCCGTCCATTGGCTGTCAGCGCCATCAAGAAAGCGCACGTCCTCGTAGGCGAGCCGATGGTTTCTATGGACCGCGAGAGACCCGACCTTGTGCTCTTTCAAGGCCGCCTTATGGATGCCTTCGAGGTCGTCAAATTTCAACTCTTCTATTTCTTCTGCGTTCTCTGAGCTCATATTACCCCATAGCCGGCGCTACCGACAATACATCTCTATGCGTTATCACCTTTGGACTGATGCCCTTGCGCCCAACGGCAAAAGTTCTAAAGGAATCTGCTCCATGAGAGGCCCAGTTATGAAGAGGCTTCTTTTTAAAAACTTTAAGTTTGTTGTCCCATTCCTTACAGTAAGACTTAAGAGCGTCTATCCCTGGTTCGCATTTGACAGCATCAAACCAGCAACTAGAAATAACCGCCCTTGTAGAAGCTATCCCATCCAATAATCCAAGCTTAGGAACAGCCACTATTGGAGAAATTCCGAGACTTTCCGCAATAGCTTTACGAGTTTTTCCTTCTCCAGAAAGGTCTCTTGCCATAATATCGTGAGGCATAACATGCTCTCCATAAGAATACCCACAGTCTCTCCGGCGATCATCAAGGATATTCTTATAGAACGTAAAGCCCTCCCCGCTATTTTCGTAGTAGTCTATGGCTTGACAGGCTCGGCCAACTCGCTGAATAAACCAAATTGACATACTATCATCAATGCCAAGGTCCCAATATGTATCTACGCAAACTGCTGAGTCATGCGGAACCCTGCCGATGCGACCATCTCTTTCTGCCTGTGCCATTTCCCGAGCATAATACGAGCCCTCTATTGAACCCTCAAAGGAGCAGTAATACTCCTGTTGGATCATCTCCTGGCTCATGCCCGAGTCGCGGTCTTCCTGTATCGCTTCAGGCGTAATAACGGGAGTTCCGTCCGGCCTCTTGGTGTCGTTTACAGTTAAGAGTGAGAAAAACCACTTCGGGTTCTTCTTGGCCATTTCCGCCAGCTTGTAACCGTGATTCTTCCCGCGCGGTGTATAATCGAAAATCGCCCATCCACCATTCTCGGCAAGGATCGGCCTGAAATAATCCCATACGGCAGGGTCTTGGAGCGCATACTCTGAAAAGATCATACCCACAGGGTTTGTACCCATGAGGCTATCCCAATCGTCCGTACCGGCTATCTGGAACGTAGATTTTAAAGGCGCCTTAAGCTCAACAAGCAGATCAGTATTATTTCTTCTTTTTACAAGCGCCTCAGGGAAGTGATCCATGAACGCAAAACCTTCGCGGTCACGACCTTCCCAAAGAATTTTTTTGCCCTGAGCCTTTTCAGGAAAGAGATAATAATAGAGCCCGACACGCAGACACATCTGCTCGGCCATTACATTGAGAAAGGTCTTCTCTTTGCCGGCCCTGCGATGCCAGACAGCCACCCCGCGCTTTATCCCTTCATATAAAAACCACCTGGCAGGCTCTTGGTATCCGCGAGGCACATAATTAAACGGCATCACGATGTCCGTGCCTGGTGCTATCGGCCCTTCGTTGACAGTCTCGTCAATCGGCTCTGTGGCTTGCACTTCCATTACTTAACCAAAAGCCTCCAGCGTTTCTTGGTTATAACCGCATAGCCATGAAAGCCGATAAGCGTCAGCGATCCTCCGAAAATCATAGAAACAATCGTCAAGGTTGCGTCAGACATTTTTTCCTCCGGTTAAGGTTAAATTATCAGCGCGAGAAATAATGCGGCTGTATTGTAGCATCCGTAGTGACACGTATAGCCCTGAACGCGTTTGCGTTGGCCTCGCCCTTAATAGTAATCACATCGCCTACACTACCGAGTAGGCCTAGCGCAGAGGTAGGGTCGGTACCGTCTGTCGTATATCTGATGGCCTGCGTTTCTACGACAAAGATCGTTTCGTCTGGTCTGTTCTTAGCGCCTCCTTCCGGCTTCATAGTCGCCGCCGTGAAACCAATAGCCGAACTCGAGACTGTGATACTTTCATGGGCATAACCTTCAAGTACATCTTCCATACTATCCTCCGTTTAAATTAATTTAAAAAAGTTCTCGCCAAAGTAAAAAACTTTGTATAGTAGCGCTTGCAACGCTTAATCCGGCCACAGTCGCCATGTCGCCATGTTTGAGTATATTTTTAAATTCAGTCAAACTTATAATATCTTTGTCGTTCTTGCCGGCAAGAGGAACAACCTCTAATGTTTTCCCACCAGTGACAGTTGTTCCCGCTACATCTATTTCCACGATACTATTATTAGTATTTATATCGTTCCAAACTGGCGTACCGCCTAAAGTAGTATTTTTTATCAGACGAACGCTTCCAAGATTATTGGGGGAGCTGGCTTCTATCTGAGCCATAATACTTTCAAGAACAATATCTATATAATTTGCTTTAGAGGCATAAGTTGTTTTTACCCTAATTGAAAAAATTGCTATCTCTGTGGTTACAGTGGCTTTTGATTTTAAGTCGGAAGAATTTTGCGGTTGGTGTATCTCGATAAAACTAGTTTTGCCTTCTGTAAAATATCCATAAGAAGCTGATTTTAAAACTATGTCGCTAGTAGTCCCACCGTTATTTACCCACATTATAAAATGGAAGTTTGGATTATGAATAGTAGGCTCGGTTTCTGTATTAACAAGTAAAATCGTATGAAAACATATAAATTCTCCAGTTCTTTCGTCTTCTATAAAATAACGTATAGGCCCTGCGCCTAGATATTGATATTTAATTTGGAACACATTGAGCATGGTAAGGTCTACTGTCATCCCGCTAGGACCGGTGCCGTCCAATGGGTCGTCGCAATCAGCAAGATTTACCGAGAATTTTGTGTCGTTTCTCCATCTATGAACACCAAAATTAATACCGTCAAAACCTACACCAAATCCATTCTCAAATGCGGCGCTACTGCCTTCTTCATCCATCAAGCCGACATATTGTTCTGTATCTGCAACACCGGCAGTAAAAAGGGCTGTTATTCTGCCGAGTCCACCAAGACCGCCTCGGTATCTCACATGATGAGTAGATTCCAATAGCGCGGTACTTGCCGTCGTAGTTGATGTACCGAGCACTGCCATGCCACTAGCTTGCGTTATAGTCCCACCGTTGGCAGTTTCATTCTCGGTCAGATCAGTATTGTCTACGGTATACTCAAAGCTCTGTTGAATTTGAGGATGAAGCTCTGCGGACAACAATTCCCCAAAAGATGTCTTTGGCATTGCCTCGACTACAGGACCCCTCGCAATACTTATACCATTCATGCCATGAGCTCCTCGCGTCCCTTAGCGACCATCTTCGCTTCGGCCCGAACGCGCATCTTGATGCTGAACCGCACCACCTCTCGCTTCTGGTCGGTATCTAGCCACTGCGCCATCCAACCCAAATGCTTATCAAGTTCCTCCTCGGGCAACCGAGACACTTGTATGTCGATATTACGGAAGGCCTGCTTTAACTGCTTTCTAGCATGGCGCTTTTGAAAGAGTCTTTGAGCACGGCGCTGAGCGTGGTTCGGCGCTATCTTTTCATTATTTGGCAAGCCGATTAAGTGACTCTTATCGCTCATTCTGGTTCTCCTCCGCCTTCAGGGTCGACCCCGCGACACGACAAGCAGACTATAACCGTGACCTTATTGCCAGCGTAAGCCAGTCCTATCAAATGACTTCGTAGTGTTCCCTTAGCCGGTAAACACGACGCGCAAACCTCGATCTCGCGCTTGGCTACGGGATGACGTTCTTCAAGAGCCCTTTCTTGTGCCGCCGCTTCTTCTGTGTCTGCCACACAACCTATTTCGCACATATTGGCCTCTCATACGAAAAGAAGTGCCAAGGGAAATCTACGATATTGCTTGGCTTGTCATAACAGGAATCACAAACGAGTTTATTCTCAAAGTCTTTAATCTCGTCATAATCAAACTCGACGAGCGGCTTGTTGCACTCGTAGCACTTATCATCCGCGCGTTCACACATCTAGCGCCGGCCTGTCGCAACGCACCCTGGCGATCACGGGTCCCTCCTCGATTATACCCCTGTGGGTCTTTCCGCACCTGCCGCAGTCCATCGTGAATATATTCCCGACCTCCAGCCTCCGCGTGGCATCCTCGGCCAGCCTGCGGCCTCCGTGCCAGCCGCCATCAGCCTTTATCCGGTCTCTAAGGGCCTGATACGCGGCTTCCTGCTCGTCTTGGCTCTCGGCGGAGAATACACGCCCCAAGCCGATCTCATGCGGCGTCAAGGGCTCTATGAGTTCTACCTTCACCTTGTCCCACTTCGTCCTTCGGGCTAGAATCTCTCTGGTTCTGGTGCTTACGTTATTCAAGTCCATCTCTCACCTCCGCTTGTTAAGGGCCTATATATCGAAACTCACCTCTTTAAAATCAACATACTTCCCGCATCCGCAACACTGAAACCCAGCTTTTGTTATCCAGAAGCGCTCATACCCACACTTGCACTCCCAAATAATGTCCTCCGGCGTCAAGCGCTCGGGCATATCAAGAATTACACCCACTTAGCTCCTCGGCTAAATTTAGACTCCGCACTGACTCACTCTTCATCCTCTGCGCAAGACCAGATCAACCCACACAGGCATGCCGCGCAACGCCGCGCCCCACGCCTCACGCCTCCGCCCCGTAACTCCCGCGACGGCCAGGGGCGATGTACTGGACCTTGCGGTAATTTGGCTTTGTCCCAAGCAATATGCCGTCGCATATCTTTATCGACGCGGCGCAACGCTCGGTGCAGTACGGGCATGGCAGGCTACCCTTGTAGTCGTCACAGAGACACATATGCTCGCCATCCCCTGCCTCCTCGCATACCCCGATCCTGTCGGTTGGATCACACATCTTACCCTCCTTAAATACCCTCTTGCTCGCTGAGCCACTCCCTCGACTCATCCCGCCTTGGCGTCATCCTCTCTGCGCTCAATATACGGCTCCAGAGCCCCTACGATAGCCTTGAACAGATGGTCCTTCGCCTGTTGCTCCGGCGGCAACTCATCGAACGGCACACAGCACGGGTGCTCCTTCTTCTCGGGGTCCTTGACCGGTCCGAAGACCCAACCCTCAGCCTCCTTCAACTTAAGCCAGTTCTCATGACTCGCACTTGCCGGCGCGTCGGGATTATGCCGATGAAACTTAACCCCGTCGACGGCGCTCTCTATTTGCCAGTCCGGCGCATCCTTCCAGTCCTGTTGGCTATGATCTCCCTGCGTCTCACACAGAGCTCTATTCGCCTCATGGCACACTTTGGCTATCTCTACCACTTTTGCCGACTTGTCCATCGTTCTCTCTCTTTGCTGATCCGTCATCTGTCCCATCTCCTCACCCCTCCATTTAGTGTTATGGGCCGTTCTTTTAGTCTATCCCCTGCTATATCATCCGCTTAACGCTATATTATTTCTGGAAAATATATGTGGAGGGAGACCGCTACATCCTTAAATCGTCTTCATTGTTTTCTATCATTTCTTTAACAATTTCCCATTTCTTTGGGTCTTTCCTGATAGCTTCTTCAATATCATAACCAAATTTAACCACTCCAACGTCTTCTAGACTATCTTCCCAAGCCATTCTGCTACTCCCCTCCTTTGCTATAACACTCTATCCCGCTCTTATAGAAAAAAATTCTACACTCGTAGGTCGGTATATACATATACGGCGGGGGGCCAAGTAAAAAGGCACATACACCCCCTCAACTCTCCTGAGAGCCTCCCTGGGCGGTGATAGCCTGCTGAGGTGCAGACTCACCTGCCTTAACTGCCACCCCCCTGCCTTGACACGTACAACCCCCACAAGTGCACCGTTTGCCACCGACCAGCACATTGATCTGGCCGTGTTCAATATTAATATCAGGTGTGAACGCACCGACAGCCACATGCTTGCCCATGATCTCAAGCGCCTTGACTGCGGTCTGAGCCTGGAACGTATAGAGAGGCCGACCCGTCTTCTTGTCTTTAACGTGCAAACCATGAGCTACAACAGGCTCAACCTCTTGAAGACAACGCTCAACGATATGGTGTGCTTTCTTAAGCACATAATCGGCGTCAAGCCTCATCCGGCTAAACCTCTCCCTTGTTAGTTCCGCGAGTCGCGCCTGTATGTCAATATGTGACAATAGGAGCGATCCTGCTTGCCTTGCGCCGCCTTCTGAGTAACCCGCGTCGATATATGATTGTGTGATGTTAAAACTCTTAAGATATTCGTTGCAAAAGGCTTCATGCCTTAAATTAGATAGCGGAGTGTTTTGTGGGGGGATTTTGGATAAGTCTGTAGCCTCTTTAAGAACTGTGTTATCCATGCCTAAATATTAAGGGCTAAAGTGGTCGAAGTCAAGAGCAAAAGAGTGTTTTTGAGCCTGAAACCCCATGAAACCCTATGCAACCCCATGCAACTTATTTAGAAACCCCTATTTATATATATTTATTAATAAGATAGATATATATATAGAGAAAGGTAACGCAATTAGGGTAAGTATATACATATGCGAGACCCTATCGGGGTCGATATGAGTGGTTTGAGATAGAGTGTCTATTCTCTATAGGTGTATATTTCCGCGCAACTTTGTTACCTTTTGGTTTTTAGGGCCGAATTGCTGTGCGTTATTGGAAGGTTGTTCGGGTTGCGATGATGGTAACATTAGGTTTCGCCAGGAAACCACGGAACTAAAAGGAGAAAAGGGCTAAAAGGGCCTAAAAAAAGGTAAACGTAAGCGGTAACCTGAGCGAGATCAACCACTTGTACGTAAACGGAAAACAGCGATTTAGTGTAAGTCATGGATAAGATGGAGGTATTCGAGCTGAAAATAAAAAAGTTATATAAAAGATAAAAAAGACTTGACAACTATTACGTTTGAGAGTATATTAGGGTTAGAGGGTTACAGATAGAAGTATTAAACACGCAAGCGCAAGTAGCGCACACACAGAGAGAAGGGAGCAGGGCAGATGGGCAAAGGGTACACAATCGCATACAGTTATACAGAAGTTGGCACGGTAGAGATTGAAGCGTCTGATCTGGACGAAGCAGAAAAGCAGATTAAAAAACTTTTAGGAGATGAAGGTACGCGAGGGATTGATTATCTTCCTATTGTTATTGAAGATCGGGAGATAGTAACGAGTCTTAGAGATTAACGCGCACAAGCGCAGAAAGGCGGTAAAAGAATGGCAGAGTGGACAAACAAGGATGTGGCTAGGTACGAGTATCATGTAGGGCTAGATTATATTCATATCTACGACAACGCAGGGCGCGATAATTCTGAAAATCCTTTCGCCGTAGTTTTTAGCGAAGAGGACGCAAGCAAGATCGTAGACGCTCTTAACGCTTAATTCTCCATCCTGCGCGCCCTGGGCGAGTCCTGGGGCGTGTTGATGGGTAATTAAGCCCACAGTGAGGAGGTGACAAAATGAGCCATAAATACCAGATAGTCAACGGGACGGCGTATTGCCAAGATACAAGCAAAGAAATGATAGCAATTTTAGAGCGCTTAAAGGCTAATCAAACGCGCGCGCGGTTCCATTGGGGCGACACAAAGACGGGCAAAGACTGGGGCGACGTTTGGGGCGTGCGCGGCACTATCGGACGTAGCACGGGGCGTATTAAAATCCCCTTACTTATCCACAATAGCCGCTCTCTTGGCGGCGGCGGGATGTTAGACCATTGTATAGTCAAGATAACTTACGCAAACAAAAAGGACGGGGGCACTATATATCAACACCCAAAATACCATCAATAGAGAGGCCAACAGGCCAGAAAGGAAGCATTATGGAACTGAAAAGCATAGGAGCGAATACGACAGAAATAAGACTTGACAATCTAAACGCGGTTTTATTCAGCTACAAGACGCCAGTTGCGGCGCAGGTCAACGGCGAATATTTCAAAACGTCGCGCAAGTGGAGTATGACCACTTCAAAGCATATCAATAAGTGGGTGCCAGAGTTGTGCGAGGAGCGCCCGCAGGAGTTTTTTGATAATATCCTTGTGGTGTATATGAATCCGGCGGCGCAGGACGGGAAAGGGGGCAGATAATGGACGCAGATATTATGGTAACGCGGTGCGAGTGTGGCGCGGTTACGGTTAAGAGCGACAATTTAAACCAGTGCGTTATGGAGGGTCGCCTTGACGAGTTTTTTCCTGGCCTTAAGGTAACCGAGGATAATACAGATTTTCACTGCAACCATTGCGTCAACCATTGGGGCGTGGATTTATGCGAGTGTGGGAGCGGGGAAACTCCGGTTGATTGTTGTGGGGTTCCGATGGAAATAGCAGGGGCAAAGAAAGAGAGGCCGTTATGGGCGAGCTAGAAACCATAGAAGAGGTTGTTGGTGAGCTTGCGCTAGTCTCGTTGGCTCTTCGGGCAAGAGTGGCGCAACTACCCGATAACCCGAAGATTAACCGCATTAACGATAGGTGCTTTGTAATTTCATCAAAGGATTTGGGGCCAGAGAGCATCTTGTGCCCAATATATCACGACCATAAGCACCAGTATGGACTTGTTTGTGATTTTATCAAAAAGGCTATAAAGAGCAATCCTTACAAGGCAGTTGCAACAATTACGGACATGCTCAAAAAGGAGAGGCTCAGGGTAAGCGAGAACTATACGCAACGCTTGCACCCCAAGGTATGCGAAAAAGTTTTAAAAGTTTTAAATCCAACACGAAACTAGGAGGCTTAACTATGGGAAGCGCGGCAATGACAGAAAAAACTTGCTTGTTTTGCAAGCGAGAGTTTGACGAAAAAGACCGGTGCTATGCCGTTCTGGAGGGCTCGATAAGGCTAGACTGTGACGACGTGCTCTTTTATGAGAACGAGGACGAGCCGCCGGACATACTGGTCTGTAAGGAGTGTTATCCTAAATGGGCCGATATGGGCATTTATGGACAGAGGAATATTAACCGCCTTGGCAGGGCCTTGGCGGTGCTTGAGGGGGCTATAAGCGGTACGGTGTCCGGCTTGAAGGATACAGGGCAACTGCCGGATACCGCCGAGAACTTAGAAAACGCGCTTGCTCAGGCAAGACGCTATAAGGAGGGAGAGGCATGAGTCTATTCACGGAAGAAGAAGCGAAAAAGAAATGGTGTTGTCAAGCGTTAGAGCTAGAGGAATGCAATAAAGGAGTTACAAATGTTGCTGGTTTTTGTTCAGCTTCTGTCTGTATGGCTTGGCGGTGGGATATAGAAAGTAAAAGCCATTTGGAAGTAGTACCCGACAAAAAAGACCCCGATGATATGGTAACTGTAGATTATCCCCAATCCGAATGGAAGGGCTACTGCGGCCTAGCGGGGAGGCCCGAATGAAATACGGAGGCATGCCCGCCGTGCTCGCGGCGGTGACAAAACATAAAGAGGGCCGGACGCTCAAGCAGGTCTACAAGAAATACCAGGAGGAGAACGAGCCGGCCATGAAGCTCGGTTCCTGTCTGGTTTACTTGACACGCTTAATCGCCAAAGGGTGTGTTGAACGCCCCACAGAAGGTCACTACAGGGCCACAGGGAAGGCTTTTTTCTCTCTAAAGGGCAAAACGCGGACCAAGGAAAGCAAGTATGTCATAGCCCTTAGAGAGCTCGGGGGCCGCGCGACGGCTATCCAGATCATGGATCGCTTGAACCGCAATGCGGACCGGCAGGTCACACTCACCTCGGCTCTGGTCTATCTCTCACGGCTTAAGAGTCAAGGGCTAGTCGAGCAGGCAGGCGGCGCTACCTATAGGTTGCCGAAAGAGGTGATATAGGGGCCTGCGCCCCCTTGAGACACGCTTGAGAAAAAGTAAAGTTTTTCCTTGACAAGCGTGGGGGGCGAGAGTATACTCGTAAACAACAACAATTTTGGCGGGTAATGGTATGAACGCCGCTTTGCCTTATAATCAGGTTTGACTCCTGAACCCGCCAACTTAAAGGAGGCCACATGGAATCCATAGCGGAGATGATAAAGAGCGAGGTGCGGGAAGAGGTTAAAAGAGTGTTCAACATACCCCTCTTAAAGAAAGTCGAGGAGCCGAGTCAGAACGAACTTAGAGAGCTTTTAAAGTCAAGCAAGGCCGTGCTCGTAAAGGGGTGCTTCGACTGCAAAAGCTATCTGGAGACAATCGAGAACCTCAAGGCCGAACTGGACGAGGCGAGGTTGAAGCTGGCCAGTAGTGACTGCGCAAAGATTTTACAAGACAAGACGATTTCAAAGCTCTATGTTGAGTTGGCCGAAACAAGAGAAACCATAAGAAAGCTGAAGGCCGCCGGCAGAGAATACTTGGGGCCCGAGCTACGATGACAAACCGTAAAGCCCTCATAGTCATAATCACCATCTTCGCGCTTGCCTTCGCCGGCCTGTCCGCAGGGCTTATTAAGTACACAGCCTATACCGTGGCCGAGCAAGCGCAGGAGACCGAACGCTACAAGGGCCGTGCAGAGGCCGCCGAATGGTCGAGCTATCAGTACGAGCAAGAGCTGTATGGAGCCGTGTGGGAGGGGATAGAATGAATAGACCGATAAAGTTTATGGCGTGGGTTAAAGACGAAAAGAGACTTTTAAAAGTCGAGGAAATATCTTGGCACAACGAAGAAGAACATGGTGAATATTTAACTTTCCTCTTAGAAGATGGTGGGGGGAGAGAGGGCGATGACAATATTGACCTCTACCAATTCACCGGTCTACTCGACAAGGACGGTAAAGAGATTTACGAGGGGCATAAAATAAGATGGAACAAGAGGGAGTGGGTCATTGAATGGAACACTCTTAATGCGCAGTGGTTTATGGCTACCCATCCCGACAGTAAAAAAGGGGGGTGGGGATTTTTTAAGGAAAGAATGGCTAAATGTGGAGAAATCATAGGCCATATAGCCGCTACTCTTTAAAGATATTAAATCAATTATAGGGCGTGAATTGCCAGCCACTAAGGAGACCGCATGAGCAATAAAATTACTTTAGAGAAACGAAAAAGAGCGGCAAAGCTGGCCAGTGACTACAGAGATAAAAACAAGGCCTCATTAGCGGACATAGCCCTTATCCTTGACTGTTACCCCTGGCAGGTGTCGCATTTGGTTAGAGGAATTAGAGTGTCCGGCCCCATTATCCTGCGCGCTTTAGACAAGCTCGACAAATAAAGGAGCCTAACAGTGAATGTTCTGGTGGGCTGTGAATATAGTGGCGTTGTCCGTGATGCTTTTCTCCGACACGGGCATAATGCTTGGAGTTGTGATTTATTGCCTACCGAGGCTTCCGGCCCTCATTATCAAGGCGATTTAATTACTTTTCTCAAGGCGACTATGGGTTATTGGGATTTAGGCATTTTCCATCCTCCATGTACTTATACTGCTGTATCCGGTCTGCATTGGAATAAACGCATAGAGGGTCGCGCAGAAAAAACCGAAGAAGCTCTAAGGTTTGTTAAAAAACTTTTCGATGCTTCTATTGGCAAGATAGCGCTCGAAGCCCCTGTTAGTTGTATCAGCACGCGAATCAGAAAGCCCGATCAGATCATACAACCTTGGCAATTTGGGCATGACGCAAGTAAAAAAACTTGCCTTTGGCTTAAAAATTTACCGTTATTAAAACCAACAGAAACTATTATTAAAGATCGTTATGCGAATCAAACATCAAGCGGTCAAAATAAACTGGGTCCTTCGCCGGACAGGGGGAAGATAAGAAGTTTAACCTATAAAGGGATCGCCGATGCTATGGCGACTCAATGGGGCTGATATATGGCATTTGATAGTGACGAGATAAAAGCCCTGCGTCCGCTTGTTGATGTGATAAGCGAGCGCGTACAATTAAAAAAAGACGGCAAAGAGTATCGCGGTCTCTGTCCTTTCCATAGCGAGAAAACACCGTCCTTTACCGTCATACCCGAGAAAGAATTTTTCCATTGCTTCGGGTGCGGCGCCAACGGTGATGTTTTGGACTTCATCATGGAAGCCGATGCCGTGGACTTCAAAGGCGCGTGTGAAATACTCGGAGGCAAGCGCAAGGCCGGTAAGAAGATAGCCGGTAAGAAGGCCGTCAAGAAGATCATCAAGTCCTGCTATGATGGCATAGAGCCCGTAGCGCCCGTACCAAGCAATGCGCCTCTATTTACTAAAGGCAAGAGCACCCCCCCTATCTGGAATCCCAAAAGAGACGAGGCCGGCAAGTGGCGCGAGTCCACTTATACGCCGGAAATGGTATTTGGCTATCTCACAAAAGAAGGCCAGCTATACGGCTATGTCCTGCGCGTGGTTATCGCCGGTAAGAAGCTCACGCCGTCGATCATGTGGTGTAAGCGCAAGAACAAGGCCGGCGAAGAAATAGAGGGATGGTGTCATTTCCCGTTCCCTGAGCCAAGGCCGCTCTATGGGCTCGAGAGGCTCGACCAGAACCCCGATGCGCCGGTCCTCATAGTAGAGGGTGAAAAGTGCGTGGATGCCGCCCATAGACTCTTACCGACATATAACGTCCTCTCTTGGCCTGGAGGCACAAAAGCCTTCTCCAAGGCCGACTGGGGGCCTCTCAGGGACAAGAAAGTGCTTATATGGCCGGATGCAGACGAGCCTGGAGTCGATACTATGGCCCTGGTCGCTTCCAAGATGCTCGATGTGAGCGCCGCGAGCGTCAAGCTCATAGGTTGGGACAAGGATAAGCCCAAAGGATGGGACGTTGCCGATGCCGAGGCCGATAAATGGACCAAGGAGAAGGTTATCGCGTGGGCCAAGGGCCTAGTAGCCCCATATCCCCCCGTAGAGGCCGCAGGAGCCCCGTCTGAGGACGGTTCGCCCCCTATTGATACCTACAACACGGAAGAAATCCCCGATATGGCGCCTTTGGAGGATGAATACGCGCGTCCTTTCAGGGCGCTCGGGCATAGAAATAATGTCTTTTTCTATATGCCGAAGGCTACACAGCAAATCGTAGCGCTCACACCACAACAACATGCTAAGAATAATTTTTTGCTTTTGGCTCCCTTGAGCTTTTGGGAGGGGGGTTTTCCCGCTAAGAGTAAGGACGGGATAAATTGGGACGCCGCGTACGAGTCCTTATTGAAGCTCCAGGCTAAGGTGGGGATCTTCGATGCTCACAAGCAGATACGAGGGCGCGGGGCATGGATAGACGCCGGTAGAACCGTCCTACACCTCGGCACGAAGGTCTATGTCGATGGGGCGCCCTTTGAGCCTCAAGACGTCGACAGCAAGCACACCTATCCGCGTGACATAGACCTTGATATAGATACTTCTAAAATTGCCTCGACTAAAGAGGCCCAACTACTCGTGAGTATATGCCGCCGGCTCTCCTGGAAGCATCCCCTGAGCGGACACCTGCTTGCCGGCTGGCTTGTTATCGCTCCGGTCTGTGGCATGCTCAAGTGGCGGCCCCATCTTTGGGTAACCGGTGCTTCTGGTCTTGGCAAGTCTACCATAATAGACACTATCGTTAAAAAAACTATCGGAGCAACCGGCCAGGTATTCTCCAAGGATACAACCGAGGCCGCAATCCGACAACACCTCGGGCAAGACGCCCTACCCATAGTCATAGACGAGTTTGAGGCCGAGGACAAGAAGGCCATAGCGAGGGTGCAGGGTATCTTGGGTCTCGCGCGCGTGGCAAGCTCCGGCGGGTATATCTTCAAAGGCACGGCAGATGGTTCCGGTCAGGGCTTCAGTATGCGGTCCTGCTTTCTTTTCGGCTCGATCAATACGTCTATCTATCAGGCCGCAGACGAGAATCGTATCTCCAAATTAATACTTCAGCAGAACAGGGCCCCGAACGCAGACGAAGAATGGCAGGTCTTGCACGGCGACATCGTTAGGACGTTCACGGCAGAGTACGCGAATAAAATGCTCGCGCGTTCCCTGGCAAACCTTAAAATACTTCAGGCCAACTGCAATATGTTCATTGAGGCCGCCGCGCGCGTCTTGAAGTCCAGACGCATTGCGGACCAGATTGGGAGCTTGCTCGCCGGCTCTCACCTTTGCTTTAGCCTCAAAGAGATCGGGCTCGACGAAGCCGTTACATGGATAGAAAAGCAGGACTGGACCGAGCACACAACGATTGAATCCAAGACGGACGAAGAACGTCTACTGGACCGCCTCGCAACCAGTAGAGTAAGGTTTGACTCTTCGGCGGGGCCAAAGAATACGAGCGTAGGGCATCTCATAACAATCGCCGCGTATGGCGCCGTCGAAGGCGAGGGCATAACCGTCGTGGACGCTCAAAGAGAATTAAAGCTGTATGGCATCAAGGTCGAGAACGTCGGCTCCGAGATCAACCGTGAGTGTTACGTTCTTATATCGAATGTAAGCGACCCCATAAAGGGGCTCTTGGCCAACACGCCTTGGGTTGGCGAATGGGGCAGGCCCCTGCGCGACCTCAAAGGCGCTGAGGCCACAGATACTATTCACTTTAGCCCTGGTATTAAGTCGAGGGCGACTAAGATACCGGTGGAGTTGTTTTTGTAAGGGAGGGAAAAATGACCGACATAGAAAAAATAGAATCTTCTGTAGAGATACGGAAGGAACTCTCAGAACTGCTTAATGAGAAAATAAAAGTGGTCGAGTGTTGGCATCGTTGTAGACTTGAAAATGCTTTTGTCTGTCAAAAATGTGGTCAACGTTCACAAGATTATTATAAGATAGACTGTGAGAACCCAAACCTTTTCGACTCCGAGGGCATAGGCTTCTTTAAAGTCTGGAGGGCGGTTAAGGATAGGGAGGATTGGTTAAAAGCAAATACACCTATTAGGATGGATGGTCTTATACATAAGAAAGAAATCGCTTCACCCCACTTCCAACTCTCTGTCCTTAAATGGCTCTACCAAGACGATATTGGAAGGGTTGAGAAGGTATTGGAGAAAGGAAAAGAAGAATGAAAACAACAGATATACTAATTTTAATTTTTCTTGGTATTCCCCTTGGAACGATGGTGGTATGTTTCTTTTTGATTTGGGAAGGCATTATGAGATTTTGGCAACCCAATATTTTTATCAAACTTTGCTGTGGGGTTTTTGCTTGGCATAGTCATGGCTATAATCATGTTCATAAATCACCTAAAGACCCATTATCTTTCTTGGTTTTCGCCCAATGTAAATGGTGTGGCTATAAAGGCCAAATAGATAGTCAAGGTAATTTATTTTAAAGGACTCCCAATGAATAAGCTAAAGTCGTGCCCGATAAAAACTGTTGACATTGAGATAGCCGTAGCCAGTCATTTCTGTTATCGTCAAAACCTTATCGTACC
>JAGLHQ010000109.1 GCA_023143375.1 Planctomycetota bacterium | reverse complement strand
GGTATGCCCGAGTGTGTGAAAACTTATCGTGATACAGGTTCAATGGTTGAAACCTTTAGCGTCCAATCGGAAATTCTTGACTCGTATCGTGATGACTTTTCTAAATATACACCTCGCATTGACATTACATGCCTTGACGCTGTCTTTTTGAATGTAGCCAAAAGCATTGGTGACCAGTTGAAATATACCCGTCTCAATGATGGTCATTCTGGTCAAATGAACCGCAAAGCATTTGATCTATTGGTCAAGGCGAGTGTAATTCACAAAATCCCAGCTTGTGATCCATCCGGTTTGCCACTTGGGGCAACGTCGAATTTAAAGAAATTCAAAGCAATAATGCTGGATATCGGTTTGCTGCAAAGACTCTGCCAGGTTCCGGTAGAATTGGAATTGAAGGAAGAAAATCTTTTGGCAATGTACCGCGGTAAACTTGCAGAACAATTTGTTGCTCAAGAGATGCTGTCTAAGAACAACTCGGGACTTTTTTACTGGGCAAGAGATATGCGTGGCAGCAGTGCCGAGGTGGACTACCTTGCAGTCCGTAAAGGAATTATTTATCCCGTAGAAGTTAAATCAGGTGCGAGCGGGAGTTTGAAAAGCCTTCATCTTATGCTTGAAAAATATCAAAATTGTCCGCAAGGTCTGGTGCTTTACAGCGGTACATACAAGAAATTAGACGAACAGAAACTCACATTTTTGCCATTATATTGTTCCGCTACTATCAGTGATTAGGAATCATTGACGCAGAGACTGATAATTACAATTATAACCTCTCAGCAAGTGTCCGTCATCTGTTTACACATCGAATCCTGTCGGGGATATTTGGCAAGTCGTTGTAAGCCACTCGTCTACGACAGGTTTTTTTTCGCCGTATGTGCTTGTCAAGCGGTCCTGGTATCGCTGAAAAATCGGCCTGATGACAAAGATAAGTGATTTTCAAGATTGACTTTTCCTTAATGTCCCGTATAATCAGTTCTCAAAGGTCATCCTGAGGATTTGCGTAAGTTCTTAAAATGTACAGAGGATTTTGAGCAGGAACCAACAAATGATACATATAAATAGAATGTTTTCATCAACTTGCATCCTGGCAATAGCTTTATTTTTGCTTTTCTGTAATTTCTCACATTGCGTTGCCATGTCAAAACCTGTAGATGTCCCACCGGTCAAAGACGTCCCACTGACCGATTTCACCGGATCGGTCAGTTGCATACAATGTCAC
Organism: Planctomycetota bacterium; assembly: GCA_023143375.1. GTDB lineage: Bacteria > Planctomycetota > Phycisphaerae > Sedimentisphaerales > Anaerohalosphaeraceae > JAFGKL01. The sequence goes on along the minus strand of JAGLHQ010000109.1, from coordinate 8,163 downwards.
GAAAAGTTCTATGAGCTTTGGGCCACATCATTTCACGGACTTGCCATGCAGCCGTACACAAACAAATTCGGAGCCGAAGAGCTTACCGCCCATGACGATTTTCTTCAGGGTGCCGGTAAGAGCTACCGTGCTTTCATTACCGATAAGAAAGGCTATGTCGTCGTTCGGCGCGGTGACGAAGAAAAAAGCTATGATATCGCAGAGGTCCTTGGCGGCAAGAATGTTTATTACTTTCTAACCCCGCTGGAAAGAGGCCGGCTCCAGGTCCTTCCGCTGGCTTATGACGTTCGTAAGAAAGAATGGTTCGATACGACAGCCAGCGCGGTGCGGCATTTTGCCGGGAGCCAGGACGAGGCCATAGACTGGATGGATATACCTCTTACGTTCAATACTTCCTGCTTTAGCTGTCACATCAGCCAGCTTTCTACAAACTACGACCTGAAAACTGACACATACGACACGGTCTGGGCAGAACCGGGAATCAATTGCGAAACCTGCCACGGCCCGTCGGGCGAACACGTACGGCATTTCCAGAAAGCAGCTCTGGAAAACAAAAAGCCCAAAGAACTCGGGCTGGTAAGTACAAAGAATTTTGATGTCGATCAGGTAGACGGTATGTGCGGTCCATGCCATGCCAAGATGCGTCCGCTCACAGCCGGGTTTAAACCCGGCGAGAAATATTTTGACCATTACGACATGGTAACCCTGGAGGATAACGATTTTTATCCGGACGGAAGGGATCTCGGCGAAAATTATACATTCACCCTCTGGAGAATGAACAAGTGTGCAGAATCCGGCCAACTCGATTGCATGCATTGCCACACTTCCAGCGGACGCGACAGGTTCGCCGGCGATAAGGCAAACCAGGCCTGCCTGCCATGTCATGAAGAACTGGTAAATAACGTATCAGCCCATTCTCATCACGAACCCGACAGCGAAGGCAGCAAGTGCAAGACATGCCACATGCCAAAAACCGAGTTCGCCAGGATGGTCCGCCATGATCATTCATTCAGGTCGCCGACGCCAAAGACTACAATCGCTTATAAATCACCCAACGCATGCAATATTTGCCATGCAGACGAAACCGACGTTTGGGCCGACAAATACGTAACCGACTGGTATGGCGACAGCTACCAGGACGAAACAGTGTATTTCGCATCCCTCATCGATGATGCCAGAAAAGGCAAATGGGATCGGCTCGATGAAATGCTAAAGTATATAACAGGCAAAGGACGTCAGGAAGTGGTTGCCACATCGCTTATTCGTATTTTGGAGAGATGTCCTGACAACAAAAAATGGGACACGATCATAGCTGCTTTGAAAGACTCTTCACCGCTGGTCAGAGCCGCCGCCGCTTCGGCACTGTCCGGCAACAGTACGGAAAAGGCATTTAACGCATTGCTTACGGTAGCCGATGACAGATGGCGTGTTGTAAGGAGTCAGGCAGGGTCTGCGATATCAACATTCCCTCCGCAGATGATCAGTGAAGAAAACAAAATCAAATCCCAAAAAGCAATCGCCGAATACCTTACATCACTTCAAAATCGTCCCGATGACGCTCTCTCGCATTACAACCTCGGTAACTATTATTCCAACCAGGGCAATCTTGAAAAAGCCATAGATTCGTATAATATCTCGACAAAACTAAGAAGCGACCTTTTGATGTCGCACGTAAACGCTTCGATAATCCATGCAAGACTCGGAAAAACGCAGGAAGCTGAAACCTCCCTGCGAAGTGCACTTGTAATAGACCCAAACAACGCCGTTGGCAATTTCAACCTGGGCCTGCTCTTAGCTGAAAAAGGTAATCTCGACGGAGCCAAAAAGTGTTTACATCTGGCACTGAAAACATCTCCCGATTTCGCCGAAGCAGCCTATAACCTCGGCATAATGCTCGCTCAGAGCAGCCCCTCAGAAGCCATTGAACTTTGTCAAAAGGCATACCGTCTTCGTTCCGAAAACATCAGGTACGGCTATACGCTGGCGTTTTTCCTCAATCAGAATGCCCGGACCGGCGAGGCAATAGCGGTACTTGTCAAAATGATTAACAGTTCAAACGCTACCGCTGACATCTACGCATTTCTGGCACAGATATACAGCAACCAGGGCAGAAAAAACGAAGCGTTGGATATTTACCGCAAGGCAGTGGAAAACGAAAACCTACCGGCGCAGGATCGCTATCGGTTCGAGGCAACGCTAAGATCGCTACAAAAGACGCAACCTATGCGCCAATAAATCACCTTGCCTGACGCTTATTGTACAAGCAGGCTCTGATTAGCTCTACAGTATTAACCACAACGGGTGACTTGTCGCAGATCGCGTGTCTATGTTCGTTTATTTTATCCCAGATATCGCAGATAAATCTTGAAAAACGTATTGTATTTTGGTGAAATGCAACAGGGCAGGACAGTTGGCTGAACCAGACTTCGGGCATCGGGTTTGCCGTTATGATAGCGTTCAAGGCCGATGCGATCCTCGGCGGCGTTGCCAGAGATGTATTGATGGGCAACGCTACTCCCGCTCAGGGGACAGGTTTCGGTTTAAAATATGAAGGCGGATCGGTTAAATTCTACGCGCACAGCATACAGTATACAAAATCAGGGGTTACTGTTGCAGCCGGGGACACCGTCATTTATGGATTGAATTACAATGCGTCAACAGGTGAAAAGGCCTTGAAACGGGCCATAGCGGCTGGCGATGAGAACCTTGAAAAGGAAATCAGAGCCAATCTTAAGCTCTCCAAAAAAAGTGAACCTTACCTCGAAACACATCAAATAAAACAACGTCGTAAAGCCTTGTTACGCAAAGAGTTGCCCTCTTTTTTTGAAAAAAGCACTCTCAAATCCCCGTTTTTTTTCTTGACTTTCCCCTCCCAAAACGAGTAAAATACTAAACGGAGGACGGTGAGGAAGAATGTGCATTTCGCGTGTATTTCCCGCTTGAATCCTGTGTGTGCGCGGTTTGCCGTGTGTGGCCTGCCGTGTTCGTCTAATGTGAAGGTGTGTGTGGTGTTTTTGTCATGACAAGCACCGCGGAAAAGTTAATGTTTTAATTGTGAGGAGGTAGTAATGAAAAAAATAGTTATTTGTTTTTGTGCTTTGTTAATAGCACAAACAGCGACAGCGGCCATTACGGTTGCGTTTCCTAACACCACAGGCGTCAGCTGGGCTGGCCTTCAACCGCTGATCTTGGATTTTGCGGTTGATGGAGCAGGGGTTGTCTCTCTCAATGCTTCGACTGGCAATGTGACGGCAACCGCGGCGGAAATCGCCGGCGTCGATTCATGGGACAACGCCAATGTAGGTACCGTTGATACGGCTTTTGCTGGTGAAATCTTTTCGCTTGCCGTTAGCACCGGCGGTAATGGTTTGAACGGTCGTATTGAGGATGGAGGCTGTCTCGGGATCGCTGGTCTGAATCCGGGCCGTATCGATAATAGCGGCGCCGAATCGATGGACTGGGCATTGAGCGGCAGCGTTGACCTTGAGTTTACCGCGTTTGGCCAAGCCAATGATGGCGGCGGTGGAGGCCGGCATCTTCGTGTGTTAGATGTGGATACGGATAACATGATAGCCCTGGCAATAGATCCCAGTACGATCGACCTGACTGGCATGGGGTATTTGCTCTCGGATACAGAGGTGCTTACTTTTACGACGGGCGTACTCGATATTCAGGGTAATCCGAATGTTAACGCAGGCGGTGCAATTGCGTCCATTACATTTGATGTTGTTCCAGAGCCTGCTACAATGGTATTGCTCGGTCTTGGCGGAATGCTGCTTAGAAGGAAGAAATAGAAGAATTTTATTCTTCTAATGTAATGAAGTTTGGAGTTTTAGGTTGCGGGCGTAAGCCCGCAACCTAAAACATAACTGATTACTAAATAGCCTGACTTGTTTAGGCGCTTAGGGTTGCTTTTTGCAGCAGGCCCAGAGGCGTAGCTGGGGGGAAATTTAGCGTATTATTTTGAACAGTAGAAAGTAGAGAGCAGGTCCATCTTCACCTATTTAAACCCGGATTTCCCCGATAAACCTTGACAAACGAGCTAAATTTTGGTAGTATAAAATTGTGTATGTGCATAATTACTACGTAGTGTTTATGGTTAAAATAATTGGGAGATCATTGTGATGAGAAGAAACAGGCTGCTTTTAACGGTGTTGTCAATTCTATGTTTAGCAACTTCGGGTATAGCTGGGGCGAGTTTGATCCAGCATCTGGATGCCAGCGTCCCGTCAAGCGTGACGACCGATGTGTCCGGTGAAGTAACTCAATGGTCCGATCAGTCAGGAACCGGTAATAACGGTGTTGATCTGGCTAACATCGGAACTCCGATGTATCCCAGCACCAGCCTTGCGGCGTCGAATTTGGCTGGGGTGGACATGGGAACCGGCCGTAACGGTTTTCAGTTGTTCAGTTCTGCTGAGAGTGGAAATTGGCTGAATTTTACAGGCGGTGCGTCAGGAAACAGCGGCTTTTGCATTATGATAGCGTTCAAGGCCGATGAGATTCTCGGCGGCGTTGTCAGGGATATATTGATGGGCAACGCTACTCCCGCTCAGGGGACAGGTTTCGGTTTAAAATATGAAGGCGGATCGGTTAAATTCTACGCGCACAGCATACAGTATACAAAATTAGGGGTTACTGTTGCAGCCGGGGACACCGTCGTTTATGGATTGAATTACAATGCGTCAACGGGCGCTTTTGATTTTTGGGATTCCAAGAGCGGTACTACGATGAATGTTACGGCAACTGCCAATGCCAATTATGCCACAGGCACCTCGGTTTATCTCGGTACGACTGCTAATGGCGATCAATACATGAGTGGGATGATCGGCGAGGTCAGGATATATGACGGTCTCTTGAATTCTACTGACTTTGAGAACGCACAAGATGACATGACTTACGAGTGGATCACCAACGTTGTTTGGTCCCTCACGGATCCTGAGCCGGATCCGGCTGACGGCGCTGATGTTGTGCCCGACAGCAATTTAACGCTTAGCTGGAATAATCAGATTCCGGCAACTCAAAGTGATTTGGTGTATGTCGATGTCTACTTTGGAACTAATCCGACCGTTACAGCAAATCCGAAAGTGCTTTCGAATGAAGATGTAACCGGTGTAAGCCGCAGTTCTGTGAATGTCAATGCCTCTGTCGCCGGAGAAACGTACTACTGGCGTATTGATACGGACTACGGCGGTGCCGAAGTGCTCGAAAGCAGCATCTTTAGCTTCGATGCATTAGGGGTTAACGTTTTCGACAACGGCGGCGGGGATAACCTGTGGTCCACTGCCAGCAACTGGGATCCCGATGTGGTTCCGGTGAACCCTACCGGTGCTTTTATCGGCGGTTACGATGTGACTGTCGATTCGGTTGTTCCTTCCCCGGCAGATATTCGTCTTTTCGATGCCTCCTTGACTCTAACGGTCAATGCGGATTTAGCGGCCGGTTCACTCCTGGAATGGGACGGCGATGTGGTCTGGAACCAAACAGACAGTTTGTTCTCGATGGATGAAGGGTACATCGGAATCGGCACCGAACAAGTGAATGCGGATATCGTGCTGGACGGTTCGGGCCATTGGAATTTTTCAACAAAACTCGAATTAGGTACTTCGCTGCCTTCAGATATTTTATTGGTTCTGGAAGGTTCCAGCGTCGGTGTCGATTATACCGGTGCTTCCGGTTCGGATGCTTTTGTGCTTGGTACAGCCGCGACCATCGAATCGCGTCCCGATGCCGGCGGAGCTAGTCCATTGGAATTGGGCGTCGCAGAGCTATCACTGGAATCCGGTTCACAATGGATCCTCGACGGTTCCGATTATACCGGCAGTTACACTGTCGGTGAACGTTTCTATCTGGCCAATTACGGTTCCTTTTCCGGCAGCACCCTTGGTGTGCGTTTTGGCAATTTCGCTCTCCCTGCCGACCGCGACCTGCAATTGGTCAATACCGGTGACGGATCGACAGCCGGTTCGCTCTACTACGAGGTTGTGGCTCAAACGGCAGCGACCGGGCCCAATGTCATTATCGTAAATATTGACGATGTCAGCGGCGGGCATTACTTTGGCGTTGAGGGCCGTGATTGTATAACGCCAACGATCGATTCGCTCGCGGCAAACGGAATTAATTTCACCAACGCACATTGTGCAGCGACGGTTTGTGCGGCATCCCGCTATTCGCTGCTTACCGGCAGGCACGTAAGGCGTAATACAAGCGAATCATTCCTTACTAAGCGTCCGCCCGGAGAGATGCCGCGTGTTGATAACGTGTATGTTGAATTGGAAACTGACGGGCAAAACATTGGAGCGTTGCTTCAGCAGGCCGGTTATCGTACGGCATTTATAGGCAAGTCCCACAACCTTGACTACGACTTGGGAAACACTGCCAATTGGCCTTCGCTTGGTTTGGTAACCTATGGGCAAGCGGCCGATCCGACCACCGACCCGCTGGTCAACGGAGCGATGGGGCACAATCATCGTGTTGTTTGCCAGCGTATGAGGACGCGCGGTTTCGATTTTGTCGGGGGCTTCTACCATCACAATCTATTAGAACTGCGCAATGATTACCTCAATGTCCACAACCAGGAATGGGTTACGAAGAACGCGCTTGATTTTATCGACGAAAATCATGATCAGCGTTTCTTCCTCTACATGGCGCCTACGATGATACACGGACCTCTGGCTGCCAGTCTGAGCCCATCGCTGGGTGCTGATCCTGGATTCACCAGCGCAGGGTATCTGCCGAACGAGGACTACTCCTTTATGCCTTCCCGACAGTCGATCATCGACGAAGTAAACGCGGCAGGCAAGGAGCTTACTTCGGCACGCGTTACCTGGATCGATTATTCTATGCAGGCGATCATCAATAAGCTTACTGAACATGGCGTTGTCAACGACACACTGATCATCTTTACCGCTGACCACGGCTGGCTAACAATTCAGGACGACCCTATTCGTAAGGGAAAGACATCGCTTTATGAGGCCGGTATGCGTGTTCCGCTAATAATGTACTGGCCGGGCGGTATTGCTTCACCGGGACGCACGTACGATAACCTGGCTCAGCACCTCGATTTTGTACCGACGGTGCTGGAACTGACGGACGCAACGGCTATCTCTACTCGTCCGCTCGACGGTGAAAGCCTGGTACCGATACTGGATGGCAGCAGCGATCCCTTACGCGATGATGTGTATTGTGAGATAGGTTATGCACGCGGCGTGCGTACAATGGATTCGAAATATATTGCCTTGAGTTACACGCCCGAAGTCTATGCACAGATCGAAAGCGAATACCTTTGGTATAATCTTACTACCGGAGACTATTGGCCACGACCGTACTATATCACTAACGCCGGCTTGTCTGAGGCAGCGAGAAGTTCATATCCGGGTTACTTCGATGACGACCAGTTCTACGATCTTACAGCGGATCCGACCGAACAAAGCAATAGCTACGGCCAGTATCCGATCCGTGAATTCAATCTTGACAAGCGTCTCGATGACTACGCGGCAATGTTTACCGATCCTATTCAGCATTTGGACGCAACAGTTTCGGCAAGCGTTACGGGCAGTCCCGTTAGCCAGTGGGCCGACCAATCCGGCAATGGCAATGACGCAATTGCCGATGTCGGCAGCGTCTATTATCCCAGCAGCAGCCTTTCGGCTTCCGGATTGGCGGGATTGGACTTCGGGACCACTCGCAACAGCCTTGAATTGTTCACCGTTGCCGAGTCCGACAGTTGGTTGGATCAGTCTGCCGGCACGGATGGTTTTGCCGTTATGATCGCGTTTAAGTGTGATGCTTTGCACAGCGATTGGAGCGATATCATCGGTAATTCAAGCTCTACCGTTGGTTTTGGGTTGCGTTACAGTTCCGCCGGACAGATCGCCGGTTACCTTGGCGGCCAGACGTTCGAAAGTGACGGCAGCAATCTGATCCAGGCCGGCGATACGGTCGTCGTTGGATTTAACTATGATGCCATGCAGGGCGAATATGAGTTTTGGGATTCGAAGAACAACGGTGTGCCATACGGCACTATCGGCAATGTTTCTGCTGCGGACTTTTCTCAAGCCTCAGGTGTAACAGTTGGATCCATGACCGACAGCAACCGATACATCAATGGCATGGTCGGCGAAATTATCGTTTACGATAAGACGTTAAGGCCTGCCGAATTTC
>JAGLHQ010000108.1 GCA_023143375.1 Planctomycetota bacterium | reverse complement strand
TTGCGAAGTACCAGGTTCTTTACGAAATGTCTCTTTCTGTAGCGTCTAAGCTTTTTAGTATGTCGTTGCTCGATTACATTTAGTTTTTAGTTCATTGTTCATAGTTGATAGTTCATAGTAAAGAGATGTTTTTGAAAAGATCACAATTATATAGAAAGGGTATCGAACTTAGCGGCGCCGGTCACTATCGTCAGGCGTTTTCCTGCATGAAGAACTATCTTGCGGAAGAGCCTAACGATGCGGAGGCGTGGAACGATGCCGGTGCGATCCTTTTTAGTCTTTGTAGATACCAAGAGTCGATTGCGTATTTCGAACGGGCAGGTGCGCTTAAGTTCGATCATGGTGAGCTTTATTCCAATCTTGCCCGGGCATATCTTGCAGACGGTAAAAGCGGTATGGTCGTTGAGATGTTCGAAGTACTGCACGAGAAGGGTGTTTTAAGCGACGAGATAGTGCGTGGTACGGTCGAATCTTTTGTTCGTTTCGGCGATAAGGTTAACGCCATGGAGGCTGCGGTGAGGGCTCAGGAGTTTTGTCCGAAATCGAAGAAGCTTAAAACGCTTATCAAAAAGATGAAATCGAAACGGGCCAAGATCGCGTTTTTTTGCGGCGCGGACGGTCCTACGTTCCTTGAGGATATTCTTGAGTTTGCGGATAAGCGTTTTGAGATTCGCTTTTTCGACGGCGAAACATTCGAGCAGATGTATGAGCTGATGAAGTGGAGCGATATATCGTGGTTTGAATGGTGTACGAATCTGGCAGTGAAGGCATCGAACTGGCCAAAGGTCTGCAAGAATATTATCCGGCTCCATCGTTACGAAGCATATATCGAATGTCCTCGTCAAATAAACTGGTGCAATATAGATCATCTGATAACAGTCGGCAATGAGTGTGTCAATGAGATGCTTGAAAAGCAGGTTCCCGGTATCGGTGAGTTGACGCATATAGTTGAAATTCCTAACGGTATTGACATCAGTAAATACGATATTGAGAATAAGCCCAAAGGGAAGAATCTGGCGTTCGTCGGCAAGCTGAAGATGGTGAAAAATCCGATGCTGCTGCTTCAGTGTATGCACCAGCTTTGCAGTATCGATCCTGAATACAAACTTTACATAGCCGGTTATGTGTCCGATGAAGAAGCGTTCGTCGGGCAGTATTTCGAGCATATGATAAAAGAATTCGGTCTTGAGGGGTCGGTGTTTATCGATGGGTGGCAGAGCGATATGAATTCCTGGTTTGCCGATAAGGATTACATAGTGTGTACGAGTGTTATCGAGAGTCAGGGTATGGGTGTTCTGGAGGGTATGGCTTGCGGTTTAAAGCCCGTGGTGCATAACTTCCCCGGCGCAGCAAAGACGTTTTCCAGGAAATATCTTTTTAATACAGCCGATGATTTTTGCATTCATGTCTTAAGCGATAATCACAATCCTATCGATTATCAGGATTTTGTCGAATATAAATATTCTCTGAAACTTCAGCTTATGCGTGTAAACGGTCTTTTGATGAGTGTTGAAAGGACTGTACCCGATATAGGCGTCGGTAGTGATGTATTGCCAGCGTTTAGTGGTGGAGTTTTTAATGAGACGGAGCTGTTGAATTGCTAGATATCGATCTTGTAAAAACTAATGTTTCCGAGTTGTTAGATCGCGGCGATAAGGCTGGGGCAATGGAATTTGTTCTTGGTATACTCGGAAGGTGTCCCGATAACCGCGAGCTTATCGATATTTCCGAAACTATTCGCTGCAAACGTATTAAGATAGCGTTCTTTTGCGGGCTTGACGGTGTTAGCTTTTTGTGGGATATAGGTATGTTTGCCAAGAGCCAGTATGTAGTCCGTTTTTTCGAGGGCGGCAGCGAAAAAGAGATGCAGGAATTGATGGAATGGAGCGATGTTTCGTGGTTCGAGTGGTGTACGGATCTTGCAATGAGAGGTTCCCGTTTGCCTAAGGTCTGTAAGAATATAATCCGCTTGCATCGTTATGAGGCATTTACAGATTGGCCGAGGCACGTCAACTGGGATAATGTCGATACGCTGATCACTCTTGGTAACGATTATGTTCGCGATCAGCTTGAACGGGTTGTTCCCGATCTTGGTAATAAAGTTCGTATTTCAGAGATCGCTAACGGTGTTAATCTGCATAAGTTCAAATATAAGCACCGGGTTCGCGGAAAGAACCTGGCGTTTATCGGCAGCCTTAACATGAAGAAAAATCCTGCGTATCTTCTTCATAACTTCAAACGTCTTCTTGAAATGGACGACGAATACCGCCTGTTCTTGGCCGGTAAGTATCAGGACGATGTTCTCGAGCAGTATATGAATTATATGATCGGTGAGCTTGGCATCGAAGATAAGGTTGTTTTCGATGGGTGGTGCGGCGATATAAACGAGTGGCTCGCTGATAAGCACTATGTCGTCAGCAGCAGCATCGTTGAGGGTCATCCTGTCGGTATGATGGAGGCGATGGCTTGCGGTTTAAAACCTGTGATGCATAATTTTCCCGGAGCCAAGCAGTTTTTTCCCGAAGAGTACCTTTATAACGGTCCGGAAGATTTCTGCCGTATGATAGTTGGTGGCGATTATGAGCCCTGGAAATATCGTGAGTATATTGAGGATCATTTTCCTTTGCGAAACCAACTTTTGTCTATTAACAGGATTTTTGTTGAGATAGAGAATGGTTTAGAGGGTAAAACCGGCGTTTTTGACGTTCAATCTGCATTTCGGCCTTTGGATAGAGTCATTGTTTGATAATTATACATTCCCACATTTTTCTTGCCTAAAAAGCTGTAAATCAGCCTGAAAACGGCGATTTTCGATACAGGCACAGTATTTGCTTTATATATATTCAAACTATATTTTGCGCATTATTGTCGACATTAAAAGGAGATAATTGCAATGTCAACTGAACCTAAATCAGAACGTTATGAACAGATACTGGCTCTTGCCGAGGGCGGTAAATATCAAGAAGCCCTTGCGAGTATCGACGATTATCTGAAAGATAATCCGCGAGACGGTCAGGGCTGGAACGATTCCGGCGCGATTCTTTTTTGCCTTGGCAAGGTCGATGAGGGTGTAAGCCGTTTTGAGAAGGCTCGTGATCTATGCGGAGATTCTGCGGAGATAATCTGGAACCTTTGCGAGGCGTACATCGATGGCGGGTATCCAAGCATGGCGGTCGGTCTTTTCGATACGATGAAGAAGATGGATATATTCAGTTGCGATATTCTCAATCGTACGGCTACGGTTTTTGTTAACCAGGGTTATTGCGGCAGCGCGATCGAGATGATGCTTGAGTCCCTTGAGATATCTCCCAGCCAGGAGATATTACATCCTATGATCGAGGTTGTACGTTCCAAGCGACCTAAGATAACATTGTTCGGCAGCAAGGTCGGGTGTGTCGATAAGGTTACGCATGAGTTTTTGGAAAAGAGATTTTTGCTCGATGATCAGGCCGGAAAAAGTGCCATGGAAATAGAGAGTCTGCTACAGTTTTGCGATATAGCCTGGTTCGAGGGAGTCGATGAAACTCTTATCGCAGCAACTAATAGCAAAAGAAGCTGTAAGCTGATAGTCCGCGCAAATGTCGATGACATTTATGGTGAAAGATTAGCGAGAGTGAATTTTGCCAATGTCGATATGCTGATAGTAAAGGGCACCGATGCGGTTAAAGAGGCAGTTATCGCTCGTCTTGGTGACTCTATGAAGAGTGTGCGTGTTGTGTTTACCGGCTATGGCGTTTCGACTGACGAATTTAAGTTTTCGTTTAGAAGCAAGGGCAAACGGCTTGCGTGTATTGGGGATATCGATGCTGAAAGCAACCCGATGCTTCTTCTTCAGTGTATGCAGAAGCTGAATTATATCGATGGCGATTACCGTCTTTATGTTGCGGGTAAATTCGAGGACAACTCAATTGAAAGATACACAAAATATATGGTCGATCAGATGGGTCTGTCGAGCGTTGTCTTTTTCGACGGTAATGTCGAGAACCTGAACTCCTGGCTGAAGGATAAGCATTATATCGTAAGCGCGGGTACCAGCGAGCGATGTATAGACGGCGTTCTGTCTGGTGTCAGTTGCGGTTTACGTCCTGTGGTTCATAATTTCCCAGGTGCTGCCGATCTTTTTGACACGCAGTATACATTCAATATTGCCGAGGATCTTTGCGAACAGGTTGCCAATGGAGATTACGATCCTCAAAGCTATCGCGATATTGCCGAGGCGAATTTTTGCCAGAGGTTAGTGCTTAACACGATCAACGAGGGCATCGGCCAGGTCGAAAGGGATATGGAGATCGAGCGGCGTGTTATGGAGAAATCTTTTGCGGGTGAGGCGGCAGTCCTTTCAAATAATGCGCCGGCCCAGATCAATAATGTAAATCAGACGCTTTCCGATTTTTCACTGCCTCCGATATCCAGTATTCCGGGAGCATCTGAAATCAATACGATTGAGATAAAGCCGATAATGCCGACGAATATCGATAAGATCGGAGTTGGCATTTCGCTTCCTGATGTTGGAGAGGTTGCGATCCCGTCAATGCCTCAAGAGACTGTTTCCTTTGAAATTTCCAAGGCTGCGGAGGCGGGGACAAAGAGTATTGACAGTGTTGCGGCAGAGGCGTTGAAGGCATCTCGTCTTCTTGCAGATCTTTCCAAGCAGGAGACTATCGATCCCAGGGGTCAGCAGTGGAACACAGATATCCCTGGTCAGATGAGCTTTGGGTCGCTCGATGAGGCTATTAAGGGTAACCAACTTAACGAGATGGCGCAGGAGTTTACGGACCAAACGAATAAAGTAAGGATAAAACCTGTTAATACGTTCGAGGAACAACAAGTCCCTTTTGGAACCTAGAGGGCTTCAGCGATGAAGGTCTAAACGAACTAATTGAAAGAAGCGATTCTCTGATAGGCAATGAAAGCGAGGCATGTGCCCTGCCGGAAGGTTTGCCTTTCAGCAGCGGTGAAGTTCTTATTAAGGTTGCCGGCGGCGGGATGACGGTTCTTTGTGCCGAGCCGGCGATACGATCCTTTAAAAGTAAAGCAGGTTCCGGTGTTCGGCTGACCGTTTGCGGGGACGGATGTGATATTCTTCGTAACCATAGCGATATAGATAAAGTTGTTCTGAGCAGCGAGCGTGTGGAAGGTCGATTCGATGTTGTGTTCGAGCTTTCCGGTCTTGGCTGTGATGAAATCGCAAACGACATGATCGAAAGGTTTGCTCTTCAACTGGGTGTCGATCTTGAAGATAAGACGCCGCGGGTATCGATTGACAGTTTCGATCATATTGATGGTTTGAAGTTTGGGATATCCAAACTGAAACATCCTCGTGTTGCGATATGCAGCGGTTTTTCGGGTGGTCCCGGATCATGGGAAGAAGGAAAATGGAACAAGTTGTGCTCGATACTTGAAGAAACACTTGACAGTCAGATAATTCAGGTGGGCACTGCTGCGAATAAATTTTTAGGTTACGGCGTCGATCTGATCGGTAAGACCGGCGTTCGCGAGGCGGCGACTTTATTAGGCAGGGCCGATCTTCTTGTAAGTGCCGATGGCGACTATGCGATGCTGGCCCGAGCGGTCGGTACGCCGTGTGTTTTGGTTTCGGAATGTAAAGAAGCGGCTGGGGCAGGAAGCGATGTAAGTGTAATTCAGGAAAGCGAAAAAGCTTGCGAGGTGAGCGTTGTTTGCGTAATCGATAATATCGTAGATTTGTGCGGTAACAGTAGTGATTGCTGATATGCAGTTCGTATTTATAAAGGATCAGATTGGAAGTTAAGTATGAAAATTCCGGTCCGTTGGTAAGTGTGTTGATCTCGACATACAATCGACCTATGTACGTAGCGGAGGCTATTGAAAGCATTCTGTGTCAGACGTACACTAACTTCGAGATCCTGCTTGTTCGCGATGGCGGAGAGCCGGTGCGTGATGTTATAAGCCAGTTTGACGATCCGAGATTAACGTTTATCGATCGTGACGAGAATATGGGGTTGCCTTATTCGTTTAACGAGGTTCTCAGGATCGCAAAGGGCAAATATATATGCTATCTGGGTGACGACGATAAATACTATCCCAATCATATCGAGGTTTTGGTCGGTGCCTTGGAAGGTCAGGAAAGATACGGGGTCGCTTATAGCGATCTTTATCGCGTTCCCTGCCGGATCGAAGAGGATGGGAGCAGGACGGTGCTTAGTAAGAACGTCGAGGTTAGCCGTGATTTTGATATGGCTATGCTTTTGCACTTCAATAATATTCTCGGTGTAAGCTTCATGCATCGCAGGGATCTTTTAGAGAAGACGGGTTTGTATAATGAAGATATTAATGTGATGATCGACTGGGATATGACTCGCCGGATGGCGTTCTTTACCGAACTGAAGCATGTTAACGATGTAACGGGCGAATATTATACGGCGATAGAAAACAGTGACCGGATTAGCCATAAGCGTCGTAAGAATGCGAGCAACTATCTGTGGAACCTTCTTACGATCCGTTCGACCCGTCCTGCCAAGCCGTGGGATAAGCTTGAAGATATTTCGATAGTTGTGTTATCGGAGAGGCTCGATGCCCAGACCATTCAGCAGCTTCTGGATATATGGTCGCATAGTTTTTATCCGTATCAGATATATCTTCCTGCGACTGCCGAGGAACTGGAAAGTTTGAGAACTCCTGTTTCCAATGTGATCGGGGTTGAAGTTTCTGCAAGCAGCAGTCCTGAGGAACGTTTCGACGCGGCACTTAAAGTCTGCCAGGGCGATTATGTTGCAGTGGTCGCTAAGGACATTGATCTGAAAGGCAAGGATGTCGGCTGGGTTGAGAATTCTCTTTGGCCCTTGATCGCAAGCGACGATGCGAATCAGGCATTCGAGATCATAAAGTCGGAACCCGGGTACTGGAGCGCTGTTTTTGGATGCGAGCAGATCAAACGTGCCAGGCGAGAGTTTGGGCATTTGAGCATAGAAGAGTCGGTGAAAGCGGCGGGTATAAAATTGCGAAAGCCCGAACCTGACGAGATCCCTAGTCGGTTTGATAATGCGATAGTCGCCGTCGAGGGATTGGAAGAGAAGGGCGATTGGAAATATGCGTTGAAGATATTCGATTACATTATCGGTACTTTTGACGGTAATATTTGGGTCAAGACGCGTTATGCCAACGCGTTTTATCATGCGGGCCAATACGCTGGGGCGCTTAGGCTGATCAAAGAGATTAACAGCAGCAGAGCGACAGTTTCGTCGTTGCTGATAGAGGCGAGAGTTCATAATGCGATGAGCAATAAACAAAAGGCAATAGAGTTTTACAGTCGTGCAGAGGCGATCCTTGACGGGAGCGAGTTTGCTATGGCGGGTTAGAAGAAATATAAAAAATCAAAAATAAAAAATTGTAGAATCAGCCTTTGGCTGAGGCTTTTTAAAAAAGGCGTAGTTAATTGATAAGCAGTTATGGAAATAATTCCGGTCCGTTGGTTAGTGTGTTGATCTCGACATACAACAGGTCCAGGTACGTCGCAGAGGCTATTGAGAGCATTCTTCGTCAGACGTACACTAACTTCGAGATATTGCTTGTGCGCGACGGCGGAGAGCCGGTGCATGATGTTATAAGCCAGTTTGACGATCCGAGATTAACGTTTATCGATCGCGACGAAAATAAAGGTATTCCATATTCGTTTAACGAAGCACTTAGCATGGCAAAGGGTAAATATATTTGTTATCTGGGCGATGACGATATTTTCTATCCGTTCCACATCGAGACGCTTGTCAATGCTATCGAAGGGCAGGACGAATACGGAGTTGTTTACAGCGATCTTTATAAGTCCCATTGCAGGGTCGAAGAAGACGGCAGCAGGACGGTGCTTAGCAAGAACGTCGAGATAAGCAGGGACTTTGACAGGATGAGTTTGTATCGGTTTAACAATATGCTTCATGTCAGCATAATTCACAGGCGCGATCTGCTTGAAAGAGCGGGCGGATATAACGAAGAGCTTAATGTTCTGATCGACTGGGATATGACGCGGAAGTTGTCGTTCTATACGGACTTTAAACATATATACGAAATCACAGGCGAATACTATGCACCTGTCGGCGAGTGTGACAGGGTGAGCGTTCAAAGGCGAAAGAACACGACGGATTTTTTGATGAATTTTTGCAGGATACGAAATACGCGTCCCCCGAAGCCATGGGGTAAGGTTAAGGATGTTTCTATTATTATCCCGGCAGAGCATTACGATTCGGAAGTAAATCAGACGCTTAAGCAAATATGGCTGTGCACTTACTATCCGCACAGGATATTTGTAACTTTGCCGCATTCTGAACTGGATGGTATAAGCTCCTTTGTTCCGTTTACCGGAGTTGTGGTTGACGGTAACAGTAGTATGCAGGACCGTATCAAGGCTGCGTTGAAAGCTTGCGACGGTGAATATGCGGCAGTGGTTGAGCCGGGCTTCGCTATCGAAAATGGTGATGATGAAAGGCCATGGTTAGAGACGGCTTTGGAGCCGATGCTCAAGAGTTCCGATCCGATGACGGCTTATGAGCTGCTTTATTCCAACGAAAATATTCGGGCGGCGGTATTTCGAAAAGAACAGCTAACCATGGCGATGGAGAGCTTTGGCGATCATGGGTGGTATGAGGCTTCGAAGTGTTTGGGGATTCGATTTCGGCGTTCTGTCGTAGAAGAGTTTCCGCTACAGTTCGACTGTATGATCACCGAGTTGGAAGAAATAGAGAAGCAGGGCGGCTGGGGCAGGGCGGCGAAAGGATTCGAGTATCTGCGGGCGAATTATGAAAACGACCTCTGGATGAAGACTCGATGTGCGAACGCGTTGTATCACAATGGCGAGCATAAGCGAGCGTTGCAGGTTATTAGAGAAGTGAACAGGGTAAGGCCTGCGGTGTCGGGACTATTGATAGAAGCCAGGGCCCATGCGAGACAGAACGAGTTTGCAGCGGCGATAGATATATTTAATAAAGCGGAACGAATACTGGAAGGAAGCGAGTTATCATGGACATGACCAAAGAAACGAAGATTCCTGATGTTGGATTTACGCAACACTACGATGTTGTCAAAGAACTCGGCGAATGTTATGCATCCGTCGGGGATTTCGAGCAGGCTCATCGCTGTTTTGAAAAGGCGGCGACGCTCGGTCCCGATGAGGCGGCGCCTTATGTCGGTCTTGGCGTGGTGGCGATGCAGCAGGGTAAGCTTGAGGATGCTCAGGTGGCATTTCGTGTTGCGTGCAGACTTGACCGAAACAACAGCAAGGCTTATTGCGGGCTTGGTATGATAAGCCAGCAAAAACACGATCCTCAGACGGCGTTTGAGATGTATCTTACGAGCCTTGAAAATGACAGCAATAATCTGACGGCGTTGCTGGGATTGTTCCAGACGTCTTGCGAGATGGGTTCGTTTTCCAAGGTAATTCATTATCTTGAAGTGTACCTTGACATGCATCCTGGCGATACGTCTGTGATGTTCTGCCTTGCGTCGCTTTTATTTAAGGACAGTAACTTTACAAGGGCTCGCGAGCTGTTGCTCAATATACTTGCTCTTGATGAAACCAATACGGATGCGAGCAATCTTCTCGAAGAAGTGGATCATTCGCTGGCCCAAGACTTAGTAAGGAGTGTTTAAAATGGCAAAAGGAACAGAAATGGACAATGCAGCGGTAGCGGAAAGCAGTTTGAAGCAAATGGCAGATTATCTTGAAAACATCCTTGTCCGACAGCTTGAAAGGCTCAGGAAGTACGATCTGGACGGAGCGGTTGCCCTTGCCGAGGAAGCTAATGCGATCGCCGATGTACTTGGCAGGGATGGTATGCTTAAGCGTCCCGAGCATCGCGAGCAGAGTCAAAGAATGGAGCGGCTTTATAAAGATGTCAGTCTTATTATAGCTTCTGAACGCGAAGAGGTATCCGATAAGCTGAAAGTGATCCGCAAGGGTATCAAGACGCTTGGCGTTTACGGCGACAATGTATAATGATGTCGATGTTTTTGCCTTAACGTATCGGGGTGGTATAAATGAACATATTTAAGGTGTCAGAAGATGGCAGTATAGTACCGCCCGTGCTGGTCTATTCGACTAGCAAGACCGGTGGGAATACGATTCAGGCATCGCTGAATAGTTTGAAAATCAACAACGGCTTTACGCACTTTCTTGGATGGGACAGAATTGCTAAAGCAAGTTCGCGAGGCAGGGAACACCTTGTAGTGGTGAAATCAGCGGAAATAATGTCAACGATTGATTGTCTCAGGGGAAAAGTCAGGATGAAAGTGATCACCTCTGTTCGTGACCCGATCGCCAAAGATATTTCCGTTGCATTCCATGGAGGGTTTCATAGTTCCGACAAAATGCGGACTCAAGTTGAAGGTTTGGCGCTCGACGAGTCAGTGTCTGTAATTAATGAAATGCTTTTAAAAAGGTTAAGAGGTTTTGATGAGGCCGAAAATGCTTTCTGTGTATGGTTTGACAGATATTTAAAGCCGGTTTTTGATTTCGATATTTATTCTCATGAATTCGATAAAGAAAAAGGTTATCAGATATATCATGCCAAAGATGCCGATATATTGTGCCTTAAGCTTGAAAAGCTCAAAGATTGTCACAAAGAGGCGTTCGAGGAGTTTCTTGGAATAAAAGAATTTCCGCTTGTAAACGACAATTTTAGTTCGGCAAGATATTATGGAGAGTTATATAAAAAAACCGTACATAATTTGACGGTTCCCGAAGATGTCCTTGACGGGATCTATGCTTGTCGGACTGCCATGCATTTTTATTCAAAGAAAGAGATCGATGGGTTTAAGGAGAAATGGTCCGTCCGAAAGAGACAGAGCCAAGGGTTTTCGGAGACTTTGCCCGATGAAATAAAACAGGTTGAACAGTTCAATACTATGGGAGAGCAATATTTTGCTAATGGAGATCATGCCAATGCTTTACGTCAGTTCAGCATGTCTTTAAAGCTGAACCCGATCGATAAAAGGAGTGTTGTAAACTGCGTAAGAACCCTTGTCTATCTTGGCGATATTGAGACCGCCGTCAAAATATGTTCCGATTACATATCTGCTGTGCCGGCGGACTTTGATGTGATGGAGATACTTAGTGTACTTGAGAATGCAAAAAAGAATCTGATTAGTACTTGATTTTCTGTACTTAAAGATCCCGTTAAGATTTTAATAAGTTTGTAAGACTAAAGAGTTAAATATGGATAAAAAGCCTTTACCAGTATTGATTTACCATCCGGGGATACTCGGACATGAAATTATCGAATACATATTGCGCCACAAGAATGTTCCCAGCATTTCCATACCAAGCCTAAGTGACAGAACTGTAATGGCAGTAAGTTCTGCTAAAGATGAAAAAAGTAAAGACTTGCTCCACAAGATAAATGTTGTCCGTCGTACTATCGAACTTTCTCGCGGCACGAGCCGTTGGAAAGTCATTACATTTATTCGTGAGCCATTCTCTAATGCCGATGATATTTGCAATTGGTTTGACACGGAATTAAAAGAGCGGTTTGGCTTTGATGTTTACAGCATTCCATACGACAAGTCCAAAGGTTTCCAGATATATCAAACGGAGCATGCGGACATATTGTTGTTTAAGCTTGAACATTTCATGGAGTGTTATCGTCAGGCTTTTTCGGTTTTTCTTAACCTTTCAGTTCCTCAGTTGCAAGTCAATATGGAATCTTATAGGCAGATATATAACCAGATGAGACGAAATATCGAGCTTCCTATTTCCAGTTTGCAGCAGCTTTATACGATGAAGTGTGTTCTGCATTTTTATACCAGGGAAGAGATTTTGAAATTCGTAGAAGGCTGGTACGGAGAGCCGCAGCCATGCGAGGCCGGGCCTATGGCAGCTTTTTCAGATGGTCGTATATGTTTTGCAGATAAAGGAATGGTTCGTAGATTTGGCGAATCCGGTGAAATCGAGGGGATTGAGGTAGAAGTTCAACCGGAAGCTTTGGCTGTTGCAGGAGATAGCAGATTATATATTGGCTTTAAGGATCATGTGCAGGTTTATGAAGACGTCAAAAAAGTTGCGATATGGCCCGGTTTGGGAGAAAAGGCTTTGATTACTAATATTGTAACCGATGGGCCTGACGTTTTTGTAGCCGATGCAGGGAATGAAGTTGTTATAAGATACGATATGAATGGCAATCTGATCGATCGCACTAAGGTTGACATGCCGGATGTCGGCAAATGTCGCAATAAAAGGCTAAGCCCTTACTATAGCCTTTCGGTTGATAGTAACAAGAAGCCCGAAATGATACGTCATCAAGTTCCTAAACCTTATAAGCGCATTTATCAATACCATATTCATAAGTCAGGTGGAACCTCGATTAATTTTGCAATTTTTTCAATGGGGAATGATCCCGGAAATAATGTTTACAATGCACTTAATAATAGCAGTAGCGGCGCAATCGTATCCAATGGTATTTCATTTGCTAATTGGAAAAGACCTCCCATTGAACAAGGTGATTATTTTTATGCGCATTCTCATAGCCCAATGCACAGGCTGAATATTCCTCCTGAAACATTTACGTTTGCAATATTTAGAGAACCGATTAATCGGTTAATATCGCAATATCGACATCTCAGAGAAATACAGATAAAAAAACCTCAAAGCAATGCAATGAAGACCGAGGGTAGATGGTTGGGGAATTCTTTCAGTGATTTTATAAGAAATTTGCCCAAGGAACAGATGCTACATCAAACATATTTTTTTTCGGCGAAGTACGATGTTGACGAGGCGGTTGCGAACATAGCGAAGTGTTCGTTTTTCTTTTTTACAGAGGAGTTTAAAGAGGGTGTAGATGAGTTATCATCGCGTCTTGGATTTAAAATAGAGCTGCTACATGTACGCGAGAGTAAGATTGATGTCGGTGTTACAGAGGCAGACAGAGAATTTTTGTATGGCACTCTTAAAAAAGAATACGATCTGATCGAGAAGCTACGTCGTCATCCGTCATATTGGCGACATACCTCTTTACAGAACCGCTCCTTTGTTGGTAATGCGGAACAGGATAATGTGTTTTTACCGGTCTAAAACCGGGTAATTATTAGGATATGGTGTTATGAGCTTTGATAAAGTAAGACTTATTGTCACTCTTGGCCCGTCGACGCGAACAGAAAAGGACTTGCTCAAGATAAAGGATAAGGAGGTTGACTTTGTACGGGTCAATATGTCTCATTCCTCATTAGAGGATCTTCGTTATTTTATAGACTTGTCGATAAAAGTCGGGATACCTTTTATAATCGACACAGAGGGTTCGCAGGTCCGGACTGGTAACATGAAAGATGAAGTTATTGTTCTGGAAGAAAATCAGGCGATAAAGATACATGCCAATCCGATCGAAGCAGACCAAATGAATATCTGTCTGAAACCATCATGTATCATCGATCAATTTCAGGAAGGTGACCTTGTACACATTGATTTCGATACGGTTATTCTTCGTATTACTGATACATCACCCCTTTCATCGGCAGGTTTTGTTCGAGCCAAAGTAATGACAGGCGGCAGGCTGGGGAGAAATAAGGCTGTCGTGATCGATCCTGTAATGCCCAAAAAACTCGCTCTTCCGCCGCTTTCAGAAAAGGATCTTCAATCCATAAAGATCGGCATGGAAAAGAATGTCAAGCATATAGCGGTTTCATTTGTAAGATCGGGCGATTGCATCGATTATGTAAGGGACGTAACTAAGAACTCAATGAAGATAATCTCAAAAGTTGAATGTATCGATGCTCTTGAGAATATCGACGATATCATCGATAAGACAGATTTCCTTCTGATAGATCGGGGCGATTTAAGCAAGGAAGTTTCGATCGTAAAGATACCGTTCATTCAAAAGATCATACTTCACAAAGCCGGCAAAAAAGATAAGGGCGTTTTTGTGGCCACTAATCTACTCGAAACGATGGTCGAAAGCAAAAATCCCACAAGAGCCGAGGTACACGATACGATAGCAACGATCATGGACGGTGCATACGGATTGACCTTGGCTGCTGAAACCGCCATTGGCCAACATCCTTTGGAATGCATCAATATGATCAACAGGCTGTCAACCCATGCTGTCAAATATATCAGGTCGGAAGACAAACCGTTTAATAACAATCTTATCATCGAAGATCTTATTGAGTCAGACTATCTGACCAACCAGGAGATAAGTACGTCTTTGGTGGAACCGCATGGAGGCCGTCTTGTTAACCGTGTAACGAAAGAGACGCCACCAAAGTCTTATTTGGATAAACTTTTTAAGATCGAATTGGATTTGCCCCGGCAAATGGATGTCGAGCAGATAGCTTTTGGAACGTACAGCCCGCTGGAGGGTTTCATGGGCCATGAAGAATTGCGGTCCGTGATAGATACTATGAGGTTGCCGAACGGAGTGATATGGCC
>JAGLHQ010000107.1 GCA_023143375.1 Planctomycetota bacterium | reverse complement strand
GTCTCGAACAGAACAAGGTTGTTGAATCGGCTTTGATCTTACGAGATTGGGTGTCATGTAATATCAATATTTCCTCCGGTTATATGAAATTTAACCCCAAAGATCCGGTTTTATCCTTTAACTGTTTTAACAAGAAAAAAGGTGCAGTTTGGTGTGGAGGTGCATCGGCTTTTTATGTGATGATCCTGAGATTGTTCGGTATACCTGCTGCGTCTTTCGGGTGTTCTGTAGATGGCGTTGAAGGGATGAGCCACCGTACTACTGTTGTCTGCGATGTCACAAAGAACAGTATGTCTTTCTATCTGATGGATGCTTACTTGAATTATCATTTTGCAGATACAAACTCCGGAGAGATCTTAGAGTTTTGTGAAATGGTAAAACGTATTCGATTGAAACAATATGACAGTATTCGTTTAATGGAAACAAAAGTGAGCCGTCCTTACCTGGCTGAACCGGGCGATTCAACATGTCATCAATGGATATTTCCGAATGACCGAAATATGCCGCTAATCGAAAAAAGGAATAATGTATGGATATATGGTCCTGCCAGTCCAAGTCTGATGACATGGGTGCCTGCTTGCTGGCCTGATAGATTAGAAGAGTTGCTGGATGGACGTTCGTTAGAACAATTTATGCTGGATATGATGCTTTGCAATACGAATTATGGGGGCTTTGGCAACAAGAATATTGATAAAATTTTTGCTGACAAAATTGCTTCGGCAAACCGTTTTTCAATTGATAATTCAGTACGGACAGGTCAGGGTTCTGTAATGAAGTTGAAGAAATATGACATAAAGCAGCCGAATACAAAGCCGCCGCAACCACAAGGGTGGGAGCAATTATGGAACGGTTATTACCAGATGACAAAAGTCTGCTCAGAAGAAAAACGTCGAAGGAATGAACTGAGTCATTCGAAAGTTGACCTTTCCTCAGGTGTTTTAGGTGAAGGTCAATTCGAGAGGCAGCTTTTTGTCAATATTATAGCAAACATTAACAAAGAGCACATTAATATGTTCGAATTGGGTGCCGGTCGAGGGGATTGGTGTATGAGTCTTGCCGGCGTTGTGGATCATCACCTTATTCCGCATCGCACAAAGACGTATCGTTGTTTGGCTCTGGAGGGGGAACCAACGCATTTTCAATGGACCAGGGATCACTTTGAACACCAGAACATAAATGGTGTTGCAGTTCACGGTGCTATTCAATCTTATAATGGTTTCTGTAAATTTGATGCTAATCCTGAGCCGGCGGATAATTATGGGCAAAGTGTTAAGGATAGAGGGAATATAGAAATACCTTGTTATACGATAGATTGGCTTATGAAGGATTATTCATTTGACCATTTAGATATTATTCACATTGATGTTCAGGGAGCCGAATATGATGCGCTGTTAGGAGCGTCTGAGGCAATAAATAAAAAGGCTATCGATTATTTGCTTATTGGTACTCATACAGATGATATGAATGAAAAGATTATGGAACTTATTGGAAATAAATACAATTGCATAATTGATATTGTTCACAGGACGCATCTGATTGACACTCCAATCGGAAAAGCCTCTATGCCCGTCGATGGCATAATGCTGATGCAACGAAAGGGAATTGAAACACCGCTTCCTGAAGAGATCGATGGCGCTCAAAGTAATCGTTTGGATGCCCAGAGTAATAGCGGCGGTATTGTTGAATTAGAAAAAGATGCTTTAGTTATGGTTATCGATATACACGACGAGATGCCGGGTGATAACGCCAAAGCACTTGATGGATGGCAGGGTTATTATGAAAAAAATATGGCTAATCTTTGTTCTCTGCTCGAACATTGTAACGATAACAATATCAAAGTGCAGGAGGCATTGTATTATGGAACAAGAAGCAGAAGGTTAAAGCATATCAGATTCGATTATACACTAGATGACAAATTGGACTATTCGCAGTTTAGTGATGTCTATTTCTGTGGTATTTCGCTGGATCAATGCGTTGTCAACAGGCCGTTGGGATATTTCAAGTTGAGTCATCACAGCAAAACATTATTGGAAAACTGTTCTTTCCAGGGGTTAAAATATACCGGGCCGATCGATTACTGCATCACAAAGCAGCCCTTCAAGGAAGTTGGGCGATTCGAAAATATTAAGCAGCTTTATGGACGTATTGAGGAATTCCTGATGATTAACAAGATCAATGCAGCAAATTGGGCTAAAAAGAAAAATATAAAACATTCAAGTGTTGATCTCATTTCTGGCTATGATAATCATGGCAGCGAGACGGAAGAAAAGCAGCAAATGTTCCAGTCATGGATAGACCGTATGGGTCGGGCGAAAAAGCGGATATTTTATCGTGACCAAACGGTTCAGTCTTTAAGTTTCCTGGCAGACCTTGTGCGTAAACACAAACCAACTAAGATAATCGAACTTGGAACAGCGGCTGGGATGTCCTTAAGAACATGGATTTCGGCAACATCTGATACAGGGATCGTGGCAGTCGATCTGGATTTTAGCAGATTGCATGACAACAAAGATATTATACCATTGGACTTATCGAGGGTGAAATTAATCGAAGGTAATATTTTACAGACAGATTTTACACCATTATGGGATGCAAATGACAGGGTGCTGTTTTTTGTAGATGCTCATGACCTTGATGATGCGCCGATCATGAATTATATTTTACAAAATGTGGCAAGCTTGCTTCCAGAGGGAAGCCTCATTGTCGTTGACGACTTGTGGTATAGCAGCGAAACGATCACGGAGAGTAATGTCCAGAAGGTATTTCGGTGGATTACATCTGATCAAGTTGACCCATTGCAGGCGTTTGAAGGACATTATGCGCCTTATTGGAAAGGCGGAGCATTTGTAGGATTCAAGGAGGTTGTCCCGTTAATGGAATGGGTGAATAGAAATAGGATTCAACTTCAATTTGAACATAAAGGAAAGACAGTTGCCTTCGAATGCAATAAGAATATAACAAACTATTCCACTGATAATTTTAACATAGATGAATTTAATAAGATGACGGGCAAATCATTTTATAATCCTTTGGATAAAGTTATGGTCGTTGGCAATAATGATCCTGCCGATCAAAGGGCGAAGGTATTGTGTCAGCAGGCTAAAGCACTCTTTGTCAAACGCAGAATAAAAGAGTCTTTACAGTGTTTGATGAGTGCTATGTCTTTAACAAAAAACATAACGGTAGGGGCTTATGCAATAGCAATATGCCATGCAAGATTGGAAAATTTTGATATAGCGTTAAAAGCACTGGAATTTGAAATGAACAGTGCAATACCTCATCCTTGGGCCAGAAAGTTATTTATGGGTATTAACGAATATTTAAACGGACATCAGAAAGAAGCGAAACAATCTTTACCGCTAGATATAAAAAAACATCATGAGGTTAATGAGAAATACTTGAGCGTTGTTGTTACTTCGAGAAACGATGACCATGGTGGCAATACGCTGCATAGAACACAGGTTTTTCTAAGCGGTCTCGCCGAGCAGTGCAGGCGTTTCGATCTCAATGCCGAGTTGATAATTGTCGAGTGGAACCCGCCTGCGGATAGGAAAAGGCTTTACGAAGTTCTCGATTGGCCAGAGGATCTCGGGCCATTGTCCGTCCGATTTATCGAGGTGCCGGAGGAAGTTCACAACAGTATAGGCAATTCGGATAAGTTCCCCTTGTTCCAGATGATCGCAAAAAATGTTGGTATTCGCCGAGCCGAGGGTAAGTTTGTGTTGGCTACGAATATCGATGTTTTATTGAATGATGAACTGATGCAGTTTATCTCAGACAAGCAACTTGATGAAAACTGTTTCTACCGGATTGACAGGTACGATACTTTCAATAAAGAAATTCCGATGAACATCGACGTTACCGCGCAGTTGGAGTTCTGCAAAAACAGCCTTGTACGTATTCAGGGTCTGCATGGAACCAAGAATATATCGGAAATGGAGGGCGATCATTTTGCATACGGGCCTGGCGACAAGAGAATTCATTCCAATGCCTGCGGCGATTTTACGTTAATGGCAAAACAAAAATGGATTGCCTTCAGGGCATATCCAGAGTTGCCGTTGTGGTCGATATATGTTGACAGCCTTTTTTTGCACATGCCTTATGTTAGCGGCTTAAGGCAGGTGATTCTCCCTGAGCCCATGAGAGTCTATCACATAGAGCATGAAACCGGATGGGAAGTTATCAGTGAAACGATGAAAGAACGCCCCAGCCTAAACTATCATCAGCAATATCTACCATGGTGTCAGCAAATGATCGCCCAGTCGACCCCGCTGACTAACAATGATGACAATTGGGGTTATGCCAAGGTTAATTTCAAAGAGCACGTTATCGCTGGAAAACAGCAGGGGTTGACGATTTTCACTATCCCCAAAGCATTCAAGGATCATACCAATGTTATTCAGAGGAATGCGATAAAAAGCTGGATGAATTTAAATCTCAGGCCTGAGATAATTTTATTTGGCAATGATAAAGGAACAAAAGAAATTGCCGAAGAATTTGGCCTTACACATATACCGGATGTTAACTGCAACGAATTTGGAACGCCTCAGATCGATTGTCTTTTCAATATGGCTCAGCAGTCTGCATCTAATGATATTATCGCTTATGTAAATGCTGACATAATATTGTTTAACGATTTTATCGACGCAGCCAACAATGTTGAAAACAAATCGGAAAAGTTTCTGATGGTAGGTCAGCATTGGGATGTTGGTATTACCGAGCATGTTAACTTTGACGATAACCAGTGGAGCCGACGTCTTCTGGATCGTGTAAAATTGGAAGGACAGCAGCATAGCCCTACGGGCATCGATTATTTTGTGTTTAAAAAAGGTCTTTGGCCGACAATTCCGCCTTTTGCGATCGGACGTACAACTTGGGACAATTGGTTAGTAGCCGAGGCTTTGAGGCAGGGCGGTACAGTTGTAGATGCAACTGATGATGTCACAGTTATACATCAGGAGCACGACTATGCTCATTTGTCAGGAGGAAAAGACGAAGTATGGAATGGGCCTGAGGCAAAGAAGAATCTTGCTATGGCCGGGGGCCATGGGAGTATGAAGTGGATATCACATCTAAACACAGCCTTAGTGGGCGGTGAATTTGTAAGCAATGTTGTAAGGCAGAACCGGAAAGGAAATGCTTGTTTTGAAAAAGGCGATATGAAAGGCTCTATTGACGCATTTGATCGCATTACGAAAATAGAACCTGGAAATATTATTGCACATAACAATCTTGGCATTGCGTATCAGCAGGATTCGGAGATGTCGCATGCCCTTAAGAGTTTCGCGAAAGCATACCAACTGGATCCGCACAATAGGCTGACAGTATTTAATATATATCGCCTTTATATGCAGATGGGATCGCAGTCAGATGCAGACAGGCTGCTTAGTAAATATCTCGGGGCAAGACCCGCCGATACTGCGATACTTCAGGAAATCGCAACATTAAAAGAAACCGTTACAGGTAATAAGAAAGATCGTAGAAAAATAACATCGACATCGCCGGCTGTATCTCCGCCTGTTGTCAACGTGAAATAAACAGAAATATGGGTGCTTCTAAGGGCCAAATAAATGAAATTTTTGCAGGTGCATACATTTTATCATGCATACCTTGATGGGTTTTACGCCCAGAAACCGATGTTGAAAACTGCCTCGTTTCAAGAGCAGATCGATGCGCTTGTTAAGGATGGTTTCAGTGGAATACACATGTTTGCACCATATATGGCGCAGCACGGATATGAATGCGGACTGATAATAGCAAACAATGCCTACTCGCAATCCCAATGGCTCGCGTCGAATAATGTCTCGCTTGCTTTCAATAAGGCAAACGAACTCGATATCGTTAGAAAACAGATCGAAATGGTTCAGCCGGATGTGCTTTATTTAAGTGATCCGATAGCTTTTGACAGTAAATTCATACATTCTCTCCCATACAGGCCAAAGCTAATACTTGGCTGGAGAGCTTCGGATATACCCGGTGGTACAGACTGGTCCCAGTTTGATGTGATATTAAGTGGTGTATCGGGCATAAGAGAGATGGCTGTTAGGCTTGGTGCAAGTCATGCAGAGAAATTTTTCCCGGGCTTTCCGCTATGGATGGGTAGTGAAGTAGAGGATATAGAACCGGCTTTCGATGTGTCGTTTACAGGGAGTTGGACGACCAGACAGCATTCCAGACGCAATGATTACCTGACTAAAGTGGCAAAGGCGTCGCGTTCAGGTCCAGATGCTTTTTCATGTGCTTTTCATCTTAGCACAAAGGAAGAGTTGCCCATAGAGGTTGCAGCAGTAAATCAAGGGCCGCGGTTTGGCATGGATATGTGCAGGGCCTTGCGTGCAGGACGAATAGCCATAGACGCAAGAGTAAATACGATGCTGGCTACCGATCCGGATACGGGTCTTCGCGTGGATATGGCGAAAAACGAAACCATGAATATGCGAATATTCGAGGCTACCGGGTGCGGAGTCTTTTTGCTGACGGAGTATTTTGATAATCTTAAGGATTATTTTGAAATTGGTAAAGAGATCGAGGTTTTCAGAGATGAAAAGGAGTTGATAGACAAGATACGCTATTATCTCGATCATCGGCAACAGCGAGAAGAAATTGCAAAAAGAGGGCAGCAAAGATGTTTGAGAGACTATTCAATGGCTGCAAGATCAGTTGAGTTTGACAAAATTATAAAAAAACATATCGGCGACAAACAGACGCAGGATGCAGCTACGCTAACCCGTCAGTTCGCAGATAAGGCGGTCAGAGAAATTGATAATGGGAATTTAGATGCAGCTTTTGCTCACCTTAGTCAAGCGAAAGCTCTGAAAAGTCCAATGCAGGGGCTTGATTTGTTACGTGCAGTTTGTCTGGTAAAGCTGGATAGGATAACAGAAGTAAGGGAATGCCTAAAGGAGGAGTTGAGATATTTTCCGGATAATGCTTCAGCCCGGAAAATGCTTTCGGATTTGGATATAGCTAATCCAAAGCAGGTTAGCCCAGGCATAAATGACCCGGAGTTTAATCAATTGTACAATATGGTAAGCGATCATACCATGCTTTCGCCGGATAGATTGTATTCGCTGTACAAAATCACTAAAAAATTATGTATTAACGATATGCCGGGAGATGTTGTCGAGTGTGGAGTCGCCGGCGGCGGCAGTACGGCGCTTATGGCTTATACCATAAAAAAATACAGCAAAAGGTCGCGAACTTTATACGCCTTTGATTCGTTTGACGGGATGCCTGAACCTACGGAGGAAGATGTTCTCAGCAATGGCACTTTCGCCGATGATACAGGCTGGGGGACTGGAACCTGCGCAGCTCCCGTACAGAGTGTTAAGAGTCTATGCGCCAAACTTGGAGTTGATGAAATTGTTAAACCTGTTAAAGGTTATTTTCAGGATACGTTGCCGCAAAATAAATCAGCCATCGGGCAAATAGCATTTATGCACGTAGATGGTGATTGGTATGAGTCAACAAAATGTATCTTTGAAAATCTTTATGACCAGGTAGTCGATGGCGGTTTCGTACAAATAGACGACTACGGCCACTGGGCTGGATGCAGAAAGGCTGTTCAGGAATTCGAACAGAGTATAAACGTTAATTTCAGTTTAAACAAAATTGACGGGACAGGAGTCTGGTTCGCTAAGCCTGAAAGCATTAGCTCTGTACCGGATGTTAACGGGCAGATACTATCGAATGTAAACCTAAGCTCATGCCTGCCAGAACAGCGGGGCGGACTGAGATTGCTCAATCTTGGCTGTGGAAGTCATTATCACCCGAGTTGGATAAATGTTGACACGCGAAGTACCGGGCTCGGCGTAATAGCCCATGACCTGAATAAATCGCTCGTGTGTGAAAGCAGCAGCTTTGATGTTGTATATCATTCACATGTTTTGGAGCATCTTTCAAGAGATCAGGGCTCAAGGTTAGTGAGTGAATGTCATCGTGTACTTAAGCCCGGCGGGATCATTAGGGTGGCTGTTCCGGATCTTGAACAGATAGCCAGGTGGTATCTGAAACTTCTTGAAGAATCTCTGGATGGTGTTAAGGAATCACAGGACAGATACGAGTGGATAAAACTTGAGTTGCTCGATCAAATGGCTCGAAATTATTCCGGCGGTGAAATGCGTAAACACTGGAGCAAGCATCCCCTGCCTGCTGAGTCTTTTGTTGTTGAAAGGGTAGGCTCCGAAGTTCTGAATGTTCTGGATAGCATAAGACGAAAGGAAAGGGCAGGATTGCAGGAGCAGTGTAATGATACACAGCTAACCGCGACTGAGGTCGGGGAGTTCAGGCTTTCCGGCGAGAATCATCAATGGATGTATGACAGTTATTCACTGGCCAGACTTTTGCAAGAAGCGGGATTCGCAGAGGTAAGGGTCTGCCGTGCAGATGAATCGATTATTCCAGATTTCAACGGTTACTTATTGGATATAGAAGAAAATAGTTCGGTACGCAAACCAGATTCTTTATTTATGGAAGCTATAAAAAGAGGCTGTTAGTTGGATATTAAGAGAGCTTTATTGAACGGTATCAAAATAGGATCAATAGTAATATGAAGGTTGCGATTGTTACAAGTCAAGATCATGGTGGAGCAGGTTCTGCTGCATACCGTCTCCACAAAGGCCTTACATCGGCTGGCGTAAGATCGACTATGTTTGTGTTAAGCAGCAAAACCGGCGATCCTACTGTAAAGGTGCTTACCGACGGTCTTAATGAGCAGGTATCTTTCGGCAATAATACGGAGTCAGGTGATTTATGGCAGCGAGAATATAGAAGGTGGCAACAGATGCTCAGGGCATACCCGAATAGACCGCACGGCCTTGAGATTTTCACAGATACAAATTCCCCCGTGCGTCTTGACCTGATAAAGGAAATAGCAGATGCAGACATAGTGAATTTTCACTGGGTAGGCGGTGTGCTGGATTATTCAAAAGTGCCTCAGACATTTGCAAACAAGCCAATCGTTTGGACGCTGCATGATATGAATCCTTTTACGGGCGGCTGTCATTATGCATCAGATTGCCTTGGGTATCAGGTTTCTTGCCAGGCGTGTCCGCAACTTGGTTCTAACTCGACAGATGACTTGTCAAAACATATTTGGGATACGAAATCAAGGGCTTATCAAAGTCTGAATATAAATGTCGTAACGCCAAGCAAATGGCTTGCCGATTGTGCCAAAAAAAGTAAGCTTTTCGGGAGTTTTCCGACAAGTGTGATTCCAAACGGTATACCTCAGGATGTGTTTAAACCATATCCTAAGGACGAGTTGCGAAAAGCGTTTAATATTCCGCTCTCGGCAAAGGTGATTTTATTCGGCGCGGAATCCCACAATAACAAAAGAAAGGGATTTAATTATCTGCTCGATGCTCTCAATAATTACGATCTTGATAATAATTCCGAGTGTGTGATTCTCACATTTGGCAAAAACACCGAAAACAATATTTCAAGATACCCCGTCCTCAATGCCGGTGCGATCAGCGATGAAAAACAACTTGCGATGATATACAGCCTTGCCGATGTCTTCGTCATACCGTCGCTTCAGGACAATCTGCCAAATACCGTTGTTGAGGCCATGTCATGCGGCCTGCCTGTAGTTGGTTTTAATATAGGCGGCATACCTGACATGGTAGAGCATAAAAAAACCGGTTATCTGGTCGAACCAAAAAACACAGAAGACTTAATTAACGGGATTAATTGGGTTCTGTCATCGCAAAGCAACATCGACGATATGGCACGGACATGTCGGAAAAAAGCCGAACGGGAATACGCATCTAAAGTTCAGGCTGACAGATATATTGAGTTGTTTAATCGCATACTATCGAAAAAACAGACACTAATGAAATCCTGGAATAGCGAAAATAAAAAGGCGGATCGTTCCGTGACCCTTTTCTGTGCGCCCAAGGCATTTAAGGGCAACGACGGTGTAATTCAGCGTAACGCGATAAAGAGCTGGA
>JAGLHQ010000106.1 GCA_023143375.1 Planctomycetota bacterium | reverse complement strand
GGGATATGGCCCAAAAATGGCCCAAAAATGACGATTTACATATCCAGACACCAGAACACACACTTGCAGGGACGTAAGGTTTCTATACAGCCTTGTGAAATTCTTTACAGATACATATTTGAACAAAAAACGCCTTTTAAGCCGAAAAAACAGAAAAAAATGCCATAAACCCGGAATTTCCTGCAAATATAAAGGCATACACAAAAAAAAGACACCGCAACACAAATCGTCAATACAATGCTTAAGTCTTTTTTTGACAAGTGTTTAGGGGAAAAGGGGCGGATTTTTTCGGGCTGCTGGCACAGCAGTTGCTCTATATAAAGGGTACCGTAGACAAAGGATGATATGCAATTAAGGAGTTAGATGTGGCAAATACAGTTCAAAACATTCCGGTAAACGCAATGCCCCAGGCACAGCCCACCGGACCGGTAGTACCGAACAATGATGGAGTTATAGACGATTCCGCTGCGGAAAACGTAGCAGCACAGGCATCAAATGACAACAAAGCTGCTTGCGAAACCGACAATCAGGCGAATGTCGATAACTCAAACCGAGACACCGATAACCCGGTCACCGAAAGCAAAGGCGAAGATTTCCAGAAGGTTCTCGAAAGAAAGCTTTCGAATAAAACCGAAGATAAGCAATCTACTGACGATAACGAAAATCAGAAAAACCCCGAAAACAAGAGCAAAGACAAACCCGACGAACACACACAAAACCTTGCAGCACTTATAGATATAAAAAGTCAGAACATTACGATCGTAAAGGGCAAGAAAGACGCCCCGGTGATACTTCTGCAAGCTGACAAAAATGCAAAACCGGTTATCAAAGACAAAACTATCCTGCAGCAAAAGATAGTGGACATTCCCGCACAGACTATGGCCAAAGATGTCGGCAAAGAGGCCGGCAAAGAGGTCGCAATGGGTCAGGGAGTCGCAAAAGCTGCAACCGAAACAGACAAACCAGAAAAACCAACCGAAGACGGCGCAACAAAAGGTGTCGAAGTTAAGCAAGCCGTAGCTGAGGTTATTGGTAAAGATACCAAAACCGCAGATGCAAAACCAGACATCGCTCAGATCGCCGGTAAAACCGAGGGAAATAACAAGCTAAATGATAACAAACTTGCCGGTCGCGAAATCGCAACAGCTAAACAGAACGCAAAGGCAGCCGAAAATAGCAACGCAGATAAACCGATCGATGCAAACAAGCCGACAACAGAAAATATTGATCTGCCAGACGCCCCCAAAGCCGCTGATAAAGCACTCAAACCCGAGATGTCAGCGGATGATAAACCGATTAACACAGAGGCTCTCGATAAGCCGGAGGGTACAGAAAACTTGCAGATTGAGGTAAAGACTGACAACAGCGATACCGGTAAAACCGACGATCTGGCATTGAACGATCAAAATGTAAAGGTTGAAAAAAACAAGGCAACCGCAAATACCAACTTTAACTATACAAAGGCACAAAACGCCGCTGCCGTCAGTAACGCTGCCGCTGATGCACCCGCAAATACTCAGCCGCAGGCAGCAACACGCATCACTTCTGTTCAGTCCGTAACACTTGCAAGCCGGACAGTTGCCGACCCGGTACAGCCGCAATCGCCAACCGAGCAGATAGTCGATGCTGTTAAAACACAGGACGTATCTCCCAGCCGACAGATCAATATCTCACTTAATCCAGCGGAACTTGGAAGGGTACGTATCAGCTTCCAGCAAAGCAATGGAGAGATCACCGGACTCGTCGAAGTCGAAAGGGTCCAGACAAGATATGACGTCGAAAAGAACATGCCGCAGATCGTCGCATCCATACAGGACAGCGGAGTTCAGGTTAAAAGGATTGATGTCGTTCAGGACAACAACTCGCAAAACAACAATCAGCAGCAGGAAGAATTGACCGACCAGTTCACCCAGGCAAACAAGCAGGGATATTCCGATCAGGCAGGTAACCAACGACAGGACCGATCAGCGCCATCGACAAGAGGTTCACAACGCCGAGCCGATTACCAACAGGCCCGCGATACGGTCTCGCATATAAGCGACGACGCAATTAGCGCGTATGCATAACGAACAATGATCGATAAAAATAAAAAATTATTTGATTGCGTCCGAGAAGATAACGCATTGACGAGTTTAAATACAGCGTAGCCGCAAAAGCTCATAAATTAGCAAAGAACTAATAAAGAAAAAATGATTTCTTCCGAAAATGAGCATAGAAAGCAATGCTTATATTTGAACGATAGGACACAATGGACAACAGTATAGACTTAGTTAGCAACATAGTGCTTAACAGCATTCCCAATAAGGCAGCGCCGACCGGCAGTGCAGACGCAGCCGACAAGAACGATTCCGACACCATGATCCACAGCCGCTTCGCAGACTTACTCGACAGGGCAATAGCTGCTCCCGAGATCGATCAAGAAGCCGTCGCGCAAGCAATCGCAATTACCGCAAACGGAACACTGGACACTCCACAAAACACTCTCTTAGCGGCACAAAACATCATCATCCACGGCATCTAACTGCTCCCGGAGCCCTTGGTTTTGCATGGAACCGGTAAACTGCGTCAACTTATCGGTTTGGTCTTAATGCGTTTCTCGCATCCCTTTGCTTTAGCCTTTTAGGATTTTTCTGATACCATGCTTCCAGTTTTTTCGGGTCATAATCAGGGTTCTTTTCAGGGATGCGTGCGCCGACTTTTTTGAGGTAGGCCATCATTTGATCGAACATTTTCTTGTGTAGTTCCGGGTGTTGTTTGACGACACTTTTCGTTTCACCGATGTCTTCTGCCAGGTTAAATAGCAGCGGTACATCTGAATCTTCGTACCAGTGCAGCACTTTCCAGTTTTTAGTGATCATCGCCGAGCCGGGCAGACTTGTCCGATAGTGAGGATAGTGGAAGTAAAGAGAACGGTTTTCCAGATCGTCCGGCGTCTTTTTGCCCATGAGCAGCGGTTTAAGGCTGATCCCGTCAAGTGTTGCCCCGTGCTTGCGGACATTACCACCTGTAAGTTCGATGAACGTCGGCAAAAAGTCATAGTGGACCACATTGGTGTGATGAACAGATCCTGCCTTGATGCCGGGGCCACGCACAAACATCGGTACACGCAGGCCGCCATCCCAAACCCACCACTTCTTGCCGTGTAAGGCTTGCGCCTGATCTGCTCGCCAGTGCTGGTAACCGTTATCTGAAACAATAACGATATAGGTGTTATCGGCGATGCCGAGTGTGTCAACTTTGTCAAGCACCCGACCGATCGCTCTGTCGAGATCTTCTGTCATGCCGAACCATTTGGCAAGTTTGTTGGTGTTATTCTTGCGGCGACCTTTATTCTTGTCGTCAGCATACTCGGAAATGATCCTGGAGTTGCTTGCGTATTTAGCTTCGGCTTCCGGGAAGCATTGGGATCTTGCGTGAATAGCATAGTGAGAAATTTGCAGGTAGAACGGGGTCTTTTTAGCGACCTTGCGTTTCATGAAGTCGATCGACTTATCCGTCACACTAACCATCAGCTTTGGATCGCCTACGTTAGGTTCGTTACCGGGATTGTTGTTGGTATTACCGTCATGCTCGCTATAACCATGGTCCGCAGGCGTTGCACCGTTCATGTGCCACTTGCCAAAATGGGCGCTCTGGTAACCGCGAGGTTGCAGTGCTTCGGCAATAGTGATTTCTTTGCGGTCAAGATTCACATCGGATGTATTGGTCCTTAATGGGAAATATTTCAAATCTTTCTTGTCGAAAAAATATGGAAAGTCTGGATCCGGTTCAGGGTAGGTGTTTCGTTTACTGCCCAGCGTAACCGTAAAACCGCTACGTGCGCTGCTCTGCCCGGTCTGTATCGCTACTCGCGAAGGCGCGCACTGCGGAGCTGCGGCGTAAGCATTGCGAAAACGCATCCCTTCGGATGAAAATTTCTCAAGACGAGGCATTTTGAGAATAGGCATTCCCGAATTTACAATATCGTCATCCATCCGAATTGACGTCCCGTTCCATGCCATGTCATCGATTAGAATAAGAATGATGTTCGGTTTCCTTGGATTTGCCAACCGCTTATTCAGGTTTAATGGCTTCTTACTATTGGCCCCGGCACTGCACGAACAAAGCGAACCAGCCGCTCCGGCCCCGACAAGCCCGACAGCACCCAAACCGATCGTCTTCAAAAAGCTCCGTCTGTTCATAATATCCTCGCAATACATCTTGTTCTCTATTGCTTCTTCTTACGGCTTTCTTTGTTCTTCCTGCGTTCTTCTCTGGTTTTCGCTTTCCGATCTTTTTTTGAAGTCTCAGACGAAGCGGACCATAATTTACTGCCGCCGGTAATCGGATCTACCATCTCGGCGATCCAGTTGTCAAAAGCATTATTGAGCTGCTTTACGATCTCTGGATGCTTACTTGCCACGTTCGTAAGTTCCGACGGATCCTTGCCAAGATCAAAGAGTTCCTTTTTGCCCTTTAAAAAGTGCAATTTCCAATCACCTCGCCGTACGGACCATTCTCCATCTTTACCTTTGCTCCAGTAGAGAGTATCATGATGTTTATCGGTTTTGCCGCAAAGTAGCGGTAAAATGCTCTTGCCGTCGAATGCAGGTTGCGTAGGTGCTTTAACACCGAGGGCATCTAACACCGTTGGTAAAATATCAATTGAGATCACCGGAGTATCAATGCTTCTGTTGCCTTTAAATTTATCGGGCCAACTGACAATAAACGGTGTGCGGATACCTCCTTCATAAAGGCTCCCCTTAAATCCATGCAGCGGAGTATTGTCCGCCTCCATTGCTTTGGCGCCGCCATTGTCAGTAAGGAAAAACAGCAGTGTATTATCGAACAGATCTTCCTTTTTCAACTTTGCAACAACATCGCCGACGCCATCGTCAAGGTGCTTGAGCATCGCCATCAAAATGGCACGTTTCTTAGTGATACCGGGAAACTTTTTTTGATAAAAATCGATATCTTTCTGAGGTGCCTCTGCCGGTGCATGAACAGCATTATAAGCAAGATAAAGGAAGAACGGCCGTTTCTTATTACGATCGATAAATTCGACAGCCTCCTCGCTCAGACGATTTGTCAAATATCCTTTGTCGTTGATCCGTTTTTTGTTACGATAGATCGGATGGGCAAACTTCCCTTCAGTGTCGCTCCGCAAATCAAAGTAGCTGTGTCCGCCGCGCCCCATAAACTTATAGCATTCATCGAAACCGCGGCTCATTGCATGCCACTTCAGTTCGGGATAATCGTCATCGAGACCAAGATGCCACTTGCCAATGGCGGTAGAATAATATTGCTTAGGGAGAAAGGAAGGGAAGATCGGTAACTTAGGATCAAAACCACGACCGCCGTCACCGGCACTATATACGCCAACGCGTTGCTGGTAACGTCCCAGCATCAAACCTGCTCGGGTAGGAGAGCAGACATGACCCGAAGTATAGCCTTGTGTAAATACAACACCTGCTTTGGCCAACGAATCCATATGCGGCGTAGAGACCTCTTTAGGGTGTTGCCGATTCAGGCTGATGTCTGCATAACCTTGGTCATCGGTTAGGATCACCACAATATTCGGCGCAGCTTTCGCATAGGCACTCATAGCGGTAAATAAAGACAAACACACCACAACCGTTGTTTTTAAGAAATTTCTCTTCATAATTGACTCCCAATAAGTGTAATAACACTGGAAAGGGTAGTTTTCCACCACCTCAACGGCCATATAGACGCCGAATCCCCTTGCAAAATTGCAATTATTTACAGAATTATACCTTTTTTTAATGCCCTGTGCGATGATATTTTGTGTGGATTATTCTATCTCGGAAATACCAAAAAGCCCATACAAAAACCTTCCCGGCTGTCAGAACGCTTCCATGCTCTATTATTCCATCCAGTCTTCCCAGGTTATATTTGAGTCGGCATAGTGTGTGTCAAACTGTCTGTGCCATTTCAATGTCCATAGCTCTTTCGGTTCAATAGCGCGGATGGAAGTGTCCAGAAACACCGCATTGATCCCGTGTTTGTGTCGTTTCATCTGAAACCATGTCATTTCGCCTACGGTTGCAGCGGCACCATTAAGGATAACGCCAGTGGGATCGCAATTTATATCACCGCTGGCCAGCGGCGAGTCTGTCTCCAGCGGAAATCCGCCTCGCCATTTACTGTCCATCAGCATGGGAATATTATTGGAGTTTGATGTTCCAGCGTCCTTTTCCCATGCATTTTGTGAACGGAAAGCAGTATTTAAGCCGCCATATACATAGCAGTTAATGCCATAACTCGCACGTTTAGGTTTAGGGTCGCTCAGTTCGGCACGCATTCTAGATACACTAAAGCTCGTGAATTCGTCGTCGGCGTATGTGCCATCCATGGGCTCTTTCTTAGCAGCCGGGCAAAAATAAATACCTGTGCCGCGAGTACCCTCGCCAAGATAGGGCAGCAGGCATTCAGTCCAAAAGCTGCGCTGCGCATTACTATTGTTTCCTCCTTGTGCTATTGTAACCCTGTAGTCGAAATCGGGGAACTTACCGTTGTTATCCTCGGTATACATTTTCCATGTCAATCCCCACTGCTTTAAATTCGATTTACAAACGACGTTTTGGGCCTGCTTCTTTACTGCTCCCAATGCCGGTAACAGAATTGACAGCAACAAAGCGATAATCGCAATAACCACCAGCAGTTCAATTAGTGTAAAACCTTTTTTTCTCATTTTTTCGCCTAATTTCGATATAATACTGTTTGCATAAAATTCTCGTGCGTGCAGGCATTTCGGTCTTTTGTCATTCCAGCGAAAGCTGGAATCCATTATTAGTGTGCAGCAATGGATTCCAAATCAAGTTTTTAATGACAAAGCATGAGAATTAACTAAAAAACGTATAAAGACAACAATGCCTACATCAGTATACGCAAAAAGCGGGGGTTTCTTACAAAATAAATTGTTTTTTGCAGATTTTTAGCTAAAAAAACTACCACAGGGAATAACCAAAGAGGCCAAACCTGCTTTGTAGAAAACCTTCCTGCCCTTGACTCTTTGGCCAGAATAATCAGGCCGAGAGCGACGTTATTATAGCCGAGATGGAGGCGGTAATCAAGAAAAATCCTTGAGGAAATCAGTTGCCAATTGTCTTGTTTGCAACTCCAACCGCAGATTGGAGGTTATCCGGCATTGATCCACTATAGGCGGATCAATGACTGGCGAAATCAGCGGTTTCTTTTTCGGTCACAGCCGTGCTGTTTCACGAAATCCCTGTAATCAGCGGATGAATCCGCTTTTTGACCCCAAAAACCGCCTTGACATCCCTCAAAAGGCACACCCAGCCGACCAGAATATTCTAAAGTATGCCATTTAAATAGTCGATTGTTTATTAATAGTGTGTGTACTAAAGGCAATATTATCCGAACCACTGGAGATAGCAATGGCTAAATCATTATTGGTAGTAGACGACTCGGCGACGATGAGGAAGATCATCACAAGGACCGTTCGCAAGGCCGGTTTGAGCGTCGACGACGACATCAAAGAAGCCGGTGACGGCAACGAGGCACTGACCAGACTGGAAGAAGGCAACGTCGATATCATTCTCTGCGATATCAACATGCCCGGAATGGGAGGCCTTGAGTTCGTAAAGAAGGTAAGAGAAGATCCTACAAAGGCAAGCACAAAGATCATTATGATCTCGACTGAAAGTGCGGACGAACTCATCGATGGGGTAAAAGCCGACGGGGCGGACGGCTATGTAACAAAACCGTTTACGCCGGAAACTATACAAAAAGAACTTACTCCCTACATGTAACGGTATGTTAATTAAATAATTTTCAGAATCTAATTTTTATAAGGTGCTGATATGCTTAAACAAGAATGTTTTGCAGAAGCCTTGTTGGATGGGGCCCGTGAGGTCTTTGAAACGATGATGTTTATGACCATCGACGATACCGTCGAAGAAGGTACCCGGATACAGGGCGAAGCGCTGCTTGGATCGATAACTTTTAAGGGCGGCATAGAAGGTTGTCTCGCGGTCTGTTGCGATATGGAATGTGCAAAGACGATAGCCATTAACATGCTCGGGATGGAACCGGGTGAAGACATCGGCGAAGACGAGGTCGCTGACGCAATGGGAGAGGTCGCAAACATGGTTATGGGTTCGCTCAAAAGCAGGATACTGGAATCCGTAGGAGAACTAAATGTCTCGATACCGTCGGTAGTTACCGGTAACGAGTTGGTTAGCAGCCTCGGTGAGGATTCGGGAAAAATAGATATGATCGTCAGCATCGATGAGATGCCTGCAAAATTCAGTTTGCTATACAGAGATGCAGCGGCCTAACATTAACAAGGATGAAAAATGCCCGACACGACAGAAGAAATTCAGTCAAAAGTATTGGATCTGACAGTCGAAGCCTTCAGCACCTTCGCTGAAGATATTGAGACTATGTTCGATACAGAGGTCACCGCCCAGCAGTCGGACATCACAGAAGGTACTCCTGACGATCTCAAAGATGCTTACAAGAAACTCGCCGCGGTTTGTTCTGTCACAGCCGAAGGCGCCGTAAACGGTGAATTTCATATCATATTCGACAAAGACGGCGTCTTTACACTACCGGGAACCTTCGTAATGCAGCCGGAGCAGGTCATACTTCAAAACAGAAAAAGCGGAAAACAGGAAGAAGCGCAAGAAATAGGCGACGCGCTTGCCGAAGTCGGCAACCTCCTCGTTGGGGCATGGGATCGTATATTCCGAGAAGAGCTCGAAGGACACAAACACTTCGTACAAAGCGGAACTTTTATTGGAAATGTATGGGCCAACACCGAAGAATCGCTACGCATAAAACCAGACGAAGAACTTTCGATACTCTCATTTGAAATGACTGTCGCACCATTACCGCCGTTTAACTGTTCGGTGATATATCCAAAGTCAGTATTCGAGCCGGTTGCAGAAGCACCATCCGAAGAGGCCCCACCAGAAGCTGAAGCACCAGCAGAAGAAACCCCAGCAGAAGAAACACCAGCAGAAGAAACCCC
The DNA here is from genome assembly GCA_023143375.1 of Planctomycetota bacterium. Classification (GTDB taxonomy): domain Bacteria; phylum Planctomycetota; class Phycisphaerae; order Sedimentisphaerales; family Anaerohalosphaeraceae; genus JAFGKL01. Next base: position 4,458 of record JAGLHQ010000106.1, on the reverse strand, counting down.
AGCAGAAGAAGCACCAGCAGAAGAAGCAGTACCGCAAGCCGAGGTATCAGCCGAAGAACCAAAAGAGGCTCAGGACAAGGGTCCGGTCACAGAGGCGATCAGCAAGATGGCAGAATCACCCGCATATCTGCCCGGTGATTTCTCAGATGTCAGCGGCATACTTTCAGGGCTCAAAGCAAAAGACGTTATGAGAAAGCAAGTATCATGGGCAACGGCAGAAGCTACCGTAGAAGACCTCGTAGCAAAGATGCAGCAGGACGATACAGGATACATCATGATCGGAGACGGTGAAAAGCTGCAAGGAATCGTCTCAAAGTCAGACGTACGCGGGGCTATGAGTCCGTATTTGCAGTCTATGTTTGCTAAGTGGCGAAGTTCGATGGATGTTGCGACGCTTCAGATAAAGAGCAAATGGGTGATGAGCCGCCCGGTGCGGACGGTTACGCCGGAGGCATCGCTTCAGGTGATCGTACAAACCATGACAGAGCACGGCGGACGATGCACACCGGTAGTCGATACCGCAGGTAAGGTCGTCGGCACCATCACCGTTTTCGATGTGTTCTACGCATTGCTCAACTGCTCAACTGCATCACAGTCGGCAGGCAGAGCCGTAGAAGCACCGCCGCTGGCATAGAGCAATATCTAAGCTCGAAACTCTAAATTCTAAACAAATCCTAAGTTCAAAAAGAGAATGATCGAAACTTTTTACCGTTGCGCATACACGCACAGATCGTGCTTTGGGGGTTTGAATTTAGAAATTGTTTCGCATTTCGATATTCGAATGTCGTGCTTATGATGCAGGCACTGCTTTTGCCTGGAAATCGCCGCACCATCCGATAGGCGGCGTCGTCGGCCATCGCATCTTCTTCTGATCGTCAATGGTTGCAGGCTTGGGTGCGTAACGGTGACATTCCTGGGCCTTTGCCTCGAAAAAAGCACAACTCTTACATAGTTTAGCTGTTTCTGCCATCTTTGTATTCCTTATGAATATCTCTTTTTATTGATTACCTTTTAATATCGGCATTTCAATTTGTTATTTATGAATGATTCCAGATAAATAGGAATGTTTTATGTTTATTATTGCTTTTTAGCCCGTTTGGGGTTGCTTCGCGAGGGGGTTAAGAAGAGCTAAACCCATCTTCTTAATAGCGTGGAGGAGGCTATACCGGTATCTTTTATGGGGGACATCGTTTGTGCCGGCGTTGTTTAGGATGGTTCATGGCAGGCGGGGTTATCACAAAAAAGCCAGATGTCCGTTTTCCGGAATATCTGGCTTCGGAGGAGGGTGATGAACATTATTATTTCACGCCACTAAAGTATACACCACAAAACAGCAAATGCCAAATTTATTCGAGTGTTTAGAACGCAAAATTAAATTGCCCTGGTTCGCCTTTGGCGGAACAACTTTAATTTATCTCGAATACCTAAGGGCATAAATTATTAGCCACAGATTTCACAGATTTTTACTGAATATTTTAAAAAATCACCATGAAGATAATATATAGGCCATCCAGATCGATATAATGCCTTGAAAGTATGGTTTAGAAGGTTAAAAGACTCCCGATCTCTGCAAGCCTTTTTTTTAATCGTTTTTTTGGGCTAAAGCAGCTCTTTTGCCCAGATCGATTGCTAAAATAGTTTTCATGGCCGGATGCTCCTTAATCAAATTTATGTCAATAAATTTTGTGGCGTCACAGCGACGACCACGTCGAGGCGATTATAACATATTCGCCCCGGAGCATCTGGCTTTCATAGTTTCTTAAATTTTTTTCAATAAAATCCAAAAGAGAATTGATGTCATCATCAAAGGAAAACATGGAAACAACCCTCCAACCAGCCACAATCCAACAGGCTCAGAGATTAGAACAGATTCCTTTTCTCCCTTTCCTTTAACTAATTGCCATCGCGAGAAAGGCTTTTGAACTGATTTATAAAAAACTCCAGAATCATCATATACAATTTTCTTGGTATAGTTCCCATCTTCTTCGGCATCAATATCTGTATGATCTATAGTTTTAAGATATCTCATAGAATCATAAACATGTGTCTTATTACGATAAACCAAATTAATATAATTATTTTCGTCCAGAGAAAAACCGACCAGTCCTGAGCCTCTCCCCTTAAAAGGAAGGAACCAGCCTTTAAGAAAAGAACCTTTATTGTCATAAACCTGCACTCTACAGTACATACTGTTTGCACAATAGACATCACCTTCACTACTTAAAGCTATTGCCATAACATCCCCCGTAGGAAATTGCACTTTTGAAGATGTCATTCTTAAGCCGCAGTTTGCTAAAACAAAACACACACACAGCATCACAAATGATAATGTCCAAAAGCAAAGAAAAGGGAAAAACAAATATCTTGCAATTTCCCAACTCTTGGTTCGCATTTTCCGCAAACATAGCCCCGATATCAAAAAAACACAGGAGAGAACCATACAAAAAGATGTAAGGATAATAAATAACCAAGGCACCCAAAAAACATGCCAAAACACAATGCCAACTAAAGGGAAAATACAAAAAAGAAGAACCCCCACCAATACTAAAAGCTTAACCAAACCCTCTTTGTCAGATTTAGGTTTTACTGCAAGCCAACTGGTTATTCTTTCAATATGGGTCATGTTTTTTGGTCTTCCCAGAATAAAGAGCATATGATCTTTATATTATAAAGGCGGCCAGAACAATCGCAACCTCTTTTTTAAGCTAAAAAACCAGCCGACAAAAATGACGGCTGGCATCTGCAATAACGATGGTTTAAAAATAATTAAGAAACTATGAAAGCCAGATGCTCCGGGGCGAATATGTTATAATCGCCTCGACGTGGTCGTCGCTGGGACGCCACAAAATTTATTGACATAAATTTGATTTAAGGAGCATCCGGCCATGAAAACTATTCTAGCAATCGATCTGGGTAAACGCAACAGCGTATTTTGTAAACTCGACACAAGTTCTTTAAAACCTGAATATTCAACCGTTAAGACGGCCCCAGAAAAGTTCCACGACATCTTTGCCGACCTCGACCTCGAAAGCTCCATCGTTCTTTTCGAGGTGGGTTCTCAGGCCGGCTGGTTATCCGATATGATGCGAGCTATGCGTCTTGAGTTCAAGGTTGCCAACGTTAACCACCCGGCATGGAAGTGGACCAACAACACCAACAAGAGCGATAAGACCGATGCTCATCGCCTGGCGATGATGTACCATCAAGGATTTTTTCCGGAAGTGTACATTCCGATAAAGTCCGTTCGCCAAAAACGCAGCCTGATATATTACCGCCAAAAAATCGTTGGCCGCATGACGCAGGTCAAAAACGGCATACGTGCTCTTATGACAACAGTCGCTATTGATTTACCTATCGGCAAAAACTGCTGGACCAAAAAGTATCGCAAGCAATTACAAGAACAAGCATTGCCGTTTGACAGCATCGATGATCCTTGCGAATTATGGCGTGGTCAGTTGCACACCGAGTTGCAGCAGTTTGATGCGTTGCAAATATCTCTCGATAAAACAACAGCAAAGCTTGACGAACTCAATAAGCAAAAACAATCTGTCGCATTGCTTGAGACCATCCCGGGCATAGGCCCACGCACAGCCGAGGCTATCGTCGCAGTCATCGACGACCCTCATCGGTTCAAGAGTTGCAGGCAGGTATCCAATTACGCCGGCTTTACTCCGCGTCGTTACCAGTCCGGCCAGATGGAACGCAGCGGACGAATAAGTAAACGCGGCAACCCGCTTCTGCGAGCATTGCTTACCCAGGCAAGTTGGGCGGCCTTGCGTTTTGGCTGGGCCCAAGACATATATAAACGAGTTTGCAGAGGCAGTGCAAAACGACGTAAGATAGCAATAATAGCAGTAGCCCGTCATTTATTGATGCGATGCTGGGCGATGATGCGTGATAATAAACCGTGGCAGTATGAAATTGACAAGGCTGCGTAAATTGTAAGTAACGTTTATTTTTCACCCGTTTCCGGGTGAGGGCAAAAAATAAACTATTGTGATTGAAGCTCTTTTACTGATCGAGATCGAATAAAAGTTGAGCCTGGCTGACCCCTTAGGCGTAATAGCCTGTAATTAAGAATAGGCCGACTTGCCGTAAAGTTTAATAGGACTGTGAACAGACACAAAAATATTCGCAGCAACCTGAATAGGAGTGTGAGACGACCGATCATAACAGAGCAACAGAGAAGGTACGCAAAATGCAAAAATATTATTAAGAAAAATCAAATATAAACATTGACACATCTGGCTTCATAGGAGGGGTCAGACCCCTATATTGATAATTGATACGTTGTTTTGTTTTTTATCAGCCGATCTCGGCTGTTATTTGTAATAGACAATAGAAAATAATAAATGACTGTAGGTCATCCTGAGCGGAATGAAGTGGAGTCGAACGGACCTACATAATAATCCAGCCGTAGCTGGAATAGTTGTGAACATTAGCTTTTAGAATTTAGTG
>JAGLHQ010000105.1 GCA_023143375.1 Planctomycetota bacterium | reverse complement strand
TGAAATTTGGTAAGGTCCGATAAATATTCATTTTTATTTTGGCCCAGTGAAAACATTATAGGACGTTGGCAAAAATGGAACCAAAGCGACTTAAATCGTGATTTTTTACGCCCAAAAGGGCTAAAGTGATAACGTCCGGCTCCGATAATACAGTTTGTCAGCACGGCAGATCGAAAAGATTATCAGCCCTTGCTGTTATAAGATTTGAAAAATTCAAAATAAGTTCCGGTAAAAAAATAGATAGTCAGCCTGTTAGCTGCGTTTATATCCGGACCTGGATCGGTATATTACCTGACAAGTTTTTGTCGTTTTTGAAGTAGGAGATTTTGATATGGCTTTGTTTATTAAGAACAACATAATGGCGGAAAACGCTGCAAGGCAGTTGGGCAAGAGCTATGATATGCTTTCGAGATCGATCGAGAGGATGTCATCCGGTCTTCGCATTAATAGTGCAAAAGACGATGCTGCCGGACTGGCGGTTCGAGAGTTAATGCGGGCCGATATCGCGGTTATCCGACAGGGATCGAGAAATGCATCTGACGGTATTAGTATGATGCAGACTATGGAAGGAGCAATGGCGGCCATCGATAGGCTCCTTATTCGTATGAAGGAACTGGCAGAACAGGCAGCAACCGGCTCATATTCTTCTCAACAGCGAAACATCATGAATAATGAGTACGGACAGATGATCGATGAGATCAACAGGATCGCGACCAGAACCGAGTTTAACAGTACGAACATGCTCAACAGTGCAACAGGTTCGCAACTTATCCATTTTGGCATCAACACAGCCGGTTCGGCATCGAGTATCACAGTTTCCTCTGTCGATGTTAGAGTCTCAGCTTTGGGTATTGATGAAAACAGTGCAAGCCACAGGATCAACTCCTCTACGGGTGCAGAAAACGCTCTGTCACTAGTAAATGAAGCCATCAAGACAAAAGACTCGGCTCGTGCAGCCTTTGGTTATTCGATGAACCGTCTCGAAACAACACAATCAGTCCTTGACATCCAGGCAGAAAACGTAGCCGCTGCAGAATCACGCGTTTCAGACGCAGATGTGGCTATTGAGATGGCTGCTTTGACGCGGAACCAAGTGTTGGCTCAGGCGGGTGTCTCTATGCTGGCTCAGGCCAATACCCTCCCGCAGATGGCACTTACTCTGCTTCGAGGCTAATATAAACAAACTCCAATTTCCTTGACATAAATTGAGAATGGCTGCTTCAAATGAGGCGGCCATCTCTTTGCGCATTTTGGTATTTTAAATTTTTTTTCATCCCAAATCCCCATTTAAAACTCGCTAGGGCATTTTTCCGTGAAAATAATATTATCGGACCAAAAGTTCTAAAGTTATGTATTTAAGTTCCGATAATATTCGATGTAGGAGCCGATAGGTGTTGTTATTATCGGAACTTGCAAAAGGGTAAAAAGCTTAAATGAGTATCTAAGGAGATTTGATAATGTTAGCGATAAAAAACAATGTAATGGCAAGCGCCGCCGCCAGGCACCTGGGAAATAGTTACGATGCCCTCGCGAATTCTGTGCAGCGCTTAAGCTCAGGTCTTCGGATCAATACTGCCAAAGACGACGCAGCGGGATTGGCAGTGAGAGAGTTGATGCGAGCGGATATTGCTGTTATAAGGCAGGGATCGAGAAATGCGCAGGATGCGATCAGTATGCTTCAGACATTTGAGGGAGCGTTGGCAGCGATTGACGGGGCGTTGATACGTATGAAAGAACTGGCAGAACAGGCAGCAACCGGATCATATTCGACGACTCAGCGAAACATCATGAATGCAGAGTTCCAGGAAATGGCCAGCGAGATCAATCGAATCGCGACGAAAACGGAGTTCAACTCTGTTTTAATGCTCGATAACTCGGCTACGAACTCTATACATTTCCAGCAGGGTTCGTCGATCGATGTTTCTGGTATCGATGTACAGACAGCGGCACTGGGGCTTTCGGGCGTAACCATTTCCGGAACGGATGGGACCAATGCCCAGGCGGCACTTATATCGATCAATACGGCAATTAATATAAAAGATAGTGCGCGAGCGAGTTTTGGATACAAGATGAATAGAATTGACAGTACATCACAAGTTTTGAATATTCAGGCAGAGAACCTGATGGCAGCGGAATCACGAATATCCGATGTTGACGTTGCGATCGAAATGGCAACGATGACTCGTAACCAGGTTCTGGCCCAGGCCGGTGTTTCGATGCTGGCCCAGGCGAACGCAATGCCGCAGATGGCACTGACGCTGCTTAGGGCATAACGAATTTAAGCTTCTTACCATAATTGGGATGGCTGATTTCGAAGTCGGCCATTCCACCTTTTATGGCATGTTGGCAAAACCCTAAGCACTAAATCCGATCTGCCGTCGCGTAAAGCTATGGCGTGACAGGAGTTTTAAACAAGCACTGGTAACAGATTAAAAGTGAAAAATTATGTAACCGCCCATTCCAGCGGGCAGCAGGCAGGATGGCTAATGCCATCTCCAGCTTGAAACTTACATCTTTGCTTTACGAGCTACGACGCTACGGGGCGATGCGACAGGCAATAAATTGCCTGAAAGTAAGGTGTTGGTATAATGCCTTGTAAGCATGGTTTTAAGGGCTTCTAAGAGATTCATGGTCCCTTGATTCTTATAATGTTTTTTGTTAATTGCAACTTATCATAAAAGGAGTTCTTATGAACGGGGTATCAGTTTATGAGGAAAACGTTGTAACGACTCAGAACAAGGAAAAGATCATCGTGCTGCTGTACGAAGGCGCGATCAAGTTCCTGCGCAAAGCGAACGCGGCCATAGAAGCTAACGACTATCGCGTCAAGGGTAACTGCATCGTTCGAGCTCAAGAGATCATCTTCGAACTTAATATGTGCCTTGATATGGAGGTCGGCGGGGAGATCAGCGATAATCTGAGGGCTTTGTATAACTTTATGTATAAACGGCTTAGCGTTGCGAACCGTAAATGCGATAGTCAAATGGTTGATGAAGTGATCGGGCTGCTTGAGAATCTTTATAAGGGTTGGTCGAAAATAGCAAATCAAGATTAAAGATCAAATATTAAACCGCAAAATTGAGGAACCGCTGCGCGGTCGCTTCGCTGGGCGATGAAGAAACATCTTCATTGCGTGGAGGCCGGCTGTTGGCCGGCGGTTTCTAGTGCAAAAAACTCCTGAATTGAAAATTGGGTATGAAAAATGCGCGCCAAAAAAATAAGTGCGTTCCGAGCCGATCAAGGAGAGGCGGTGGGTCTGAAAAGCGGCTGTTATGGGGCTGTGAGGGCCGAAAAAAGGTTGGAAGTGGTAAAGGGGAGTCGTTTTGTTGCGGGAAAAATAACAGAAAGAACCTATGAAAAAACGTGTGTTTTATGACAAAAAAACACAAAAAAATACAAATGCGCGCACCATAGCGCACCACAGCTACACAAAAGCACACTTTTTGAAAAAAACCTGCGTAGGAAGAAACTACTAATAGTTGGTTGTTGGGCTGAAAACGCTAATTGGATTGTTGATATCGTTAATGTTAGTCGATTCAGAAGACCTGAATTACTAATTATCAATTACGAATTACGAATTGTGGAGTCCGGCCGGTGGCCGGGGGCTGATTTATTAAAAGATATTTCACCATCCGCCAAAGGCGGACCATGTTCCGGCTTGAAGGACATATAGAAAAGCTATTTTTTAGACAGGATTACAGGATGAGAC
>JAGLHQ010000104.1 GCA_023143375.1 Planctomycetota bacterium | reverse complement strand
TCGATCCGGCAAAGTATTTGGAATGGCCCGGGCGTGTACACGTCCTTATCGGTATTTAGTGTAAGCTCATCAGGGCCGATCAACTGGACCGCTTTTTGTTTTTTTGGAATACTGCTCATTATTACCCCTTGTTAATTTTTTCTAATATTTGTTGCGGCGAAACCTGCGTATCTTTAATCTCGCCCAGAATTTCTTCGTTAGCAACTTCAAGCGTACTGCCTAACTTTTCAAAGAATGTGTTTTTGTCCGCTTTTGTTTTGAAATTTTCTTTGGCCCAATCGCCTGTATATCCCATCCCGCACTGCTTTTGCATTACGGAATGCGCGTAAACGATATGAGCACCTTTCAGAAAAACATCTGCCAGCGGTTTTAATTCTTCTGAGGCAAAGTCATCGACGAATTTCAGTCCGGGGCTGTTCATCTCGGTACCTACGATTATCGGCATATCAAGGCTCTCGGCAAGAGAGACAACATGGTTTAAGTTAGCAAGCTTTTGATCCTTAACACCTGCTGTAAAGTTCCTGTCCGGAACAATATTAATTGCTTCAACACCGGTTTCGGCAGCAATTTCTATAAGTTTTTCGATCTGCTGTTCGCCGTCACTTAGGCCGTTAAGCCATGTAAGCGTAGGAATGCCTCCGGCAGCTAAAATGAACTCGTTCATCTTTGCCATTTCAGGAAAGGATCCTTGGCCGGGCTGAACGTATCCGACGCTGCCTGCTTTCATTGTCTTTGCCCTTATAAGTGCCTGGAGATCTCCGCCTTCGGGAAGATCGAACTTATCGGAGGCAAGCTTTCCTTGCCAGAAATTTTTAAGCTCTGCATTATCATTAAAAACAGCAGCGGCTTTTCTTGCATAGGCCAGGCATATATGTCTTTCGGTAGCGTTACCCGATGGAGCCAACGGCAGCACGTCATTATCGTAATCCAGTTCCACCGGTTTTAGAAATTCGTTAACTCTTCCAACCATGTCACGGTTTCTCTGTTCGGGTATCTGTCTTAAAGTGTTTTTGAAATCCTTCAGATTTTCCGGAACATCCGTGGTTGTAAGGCCCACGCCCATGTGGTAACTGATGCCCGGCTCGCCGGGAGAGTTTACCTCTTTGTTCGCAAATTCGGGTATATAAACCCTGCTTTCTATGCCAACACATGCTTTAAGAGATATCCGCTTAGCTGCTTGAAGGAACTCATCTAAGCCATCGAATACATCGAAATCGACAATGCCGGCAACAGCTAAGCCTGTCCTCTTTGCAAGCCATGCGATCTTACTCGGTGAATATCCACACGCGTTATAAGAATAGAAACTATGAATGTGCAGGTTAACATCTAAGCCAGTCTTAGTAAATTCGATCTTTCCAGAGTTTGCCATCCGAAGCAGTTTTTTTAACGCACCTTTTCTTTTAGAAAGATCAAAGCTGTCAAGCTGCTGCTCAAGTTCCTGTGTCGTCTCGTCGCTCATATTTTACCTGTTGATTACCGATTAAAAACATTTTCTATTTTTTTATATTGCTTATCCCATATTTGAACATCCTGCGGCAAATATGTTTTCAATTCAAACGAATTGGCAACAACTTGCCTTGCCTCGTCTAAAGATGCGATCTGACCGGTTGCGATGGCCTGGGTGATAAGATTCCCAGCCGCTGTTGCTTCGACAGGACCTGTGACTACTTTTTTGCCGGTCGCGTTAGCAGCAAACCGGCATAACAGCTCATTCTGTATTCCGCCGCCAACGATATGCAGAACATCGACGCTGGAAGCCGATGTCTCCTCAAGTTTTTCAATAACCCAGCGGTAATTCAATGCAAGACTCTCTAAGACTATCCTTATTATCTGGCCTTTGTCATTGATCTCGGGTTGTCCGTCATCGGCAAGATACTTATTGATCCTTTGCGGCATCGATCCCGGTGCAAAGAAAGATTTGTCATTAGGATTAACAAACGCCTTAAACGGTTCGGCATCGGCGGCCATCTGCGTTATCTGCGAATACGAAAGATCGTCGCCTTCGGTTTGCCAGTGTCGTTTGCATTCCTGAACGATCCAAAGGCCCATGATATTTTTCAGCAGGCGGATAGTATTTGCAACGCCGCCTTCATTTGTGAACTGATATTTGTAAGTCTCATCGTTGATCGCAGCATCGGGAATTTCAAGGCCTATAATCGACCATGTACCGCTGGACAGGTATGCCCAGCTCTTTTCGCTTACCGGGACCGCAGCAACCGCACTTGCAGTATCGTGAGAAGCTGTCGCAATAATGTCTATCGGCTCACAGCCAAATTCTTTTGCCAGTTCATCTTTTAGCTTGCCAACAACCGTACCAGTTGCAATCACCTTTTGCATAAGCTCGGCCGGCAGTGAAAGTTTGTCGAAAACCTCTTTGGACCACTGCTTTGTTGTCATGTCCATAAGCTGCGAAGTGCTGGCAAGACTGTATTCTGTGAAAGTTTCGCCGCACAGATAATACGAAACAAGATCGGCTATAAAGATCAACTTGCCTGCTTTTTCTAATAGCTCCGGGCGGGATGTTTTGGCAGCCAACAACTGGTACAAGGTGTTAAACGGCATAAACTGTATACCTGTATTGTCATACAGGTTCCTGCCTCCCATGATCTCGGAAGCCTTTTCGATCATTCCATCGGTTCGGCTGTCGCGATAGTGATAGGGGTTTTCTATAAGTTGGCCGCTTTCATCGATCAAACCATAGTCAACGCCCCAGCTATCGACACCGATTCCGGCAACCTTGCCGTCAGCAGCTTTAACAGCCCTTGCTATTCCGTCTTTAATGTTGGAAAACAGCTTGCCAAAATCCCATCGCAGCGAACCGGCCTGCTCTACGGGCCCGTTTCCAAAACGATGTATCTCTTCGAGATCAAGTTTGGAATCGGAAACGGTACCGAGCATAACTCTGCCGCTCTCTGCACCTAAGTCAACTGCGATATATTGTTTTGTGTCAGACATTGCATTCCCTTTGGTCCATATTTTTAAAAATCTATCATTGCCTTAACAACACCGTCTTTATAATTTGCTACAAGATCGAACGCGTCTTTGGTTTTATCAAACGAAAAGTGATGCGTCGCCATAAAATCAACATCGATGCTTTTATCGTCGATCATATCCAAAGCATCGCGGACGCAATTTACCTGACGTCTTACGTTTTGGACACATATTTCTTTGCGTCGCATCTTATCGATAATAAATGATATTCTATCAACTGCCGGTATTCCGATCAGCATTAATTTGCCGCCCGGCTTTAATAATTCTATTGCCTGATCTATCGCTTCCTGTTGGCCGCAGCATTCAAAAATAACGTCGAGTCCGTTTGGCTCTTCTTTTAATATGTCTTCAATTATATTCTGCTTATCCGGATTGCCCGTCCAGTCGGCGCCTGCGTCTTTTGCGATCTTAATGCGGTCGTCTATCTTGTCGGTGACATATATTTTATCAGCACCCTGAGCCCTGGCAGGCAGAAGAACGCTTAGTCCTATGGGGCCTGCGCCTAAGATCGCAACTTTGGCATCTTGCATAGGTATAGATCGCTTGACACTGTAAACACCTATCGCCAGCGGCTCTGAGATCGCTGCCTGCTCGAACGTCATGCTGTTTTTTATCTTAAAGCAGCATTCCTGAGGCATAACGATGTATTCCGAAAGGCAGCCTTCGATCTGGCCGGGGCAACCGAGGAACTTGAGCTTTCTGCACGTATGATGCCGTCCTGCTTTGCATTGATCGCACTGCCAGCATGAAACGGCGGGCTCTATGGCGATTCTGTCGCCGGGTTTTACATTCGCAACTGCGAGTCCGATCTTTTCTACAACGCCTGCGCCTTCGTGGCCGACTGTAAAGGGATATTGTACAACCTGGCTGCCGATCTTGCCGGATACGTAATAATGAACGTCACTGCCGCAAACGCCGACTGTTGCCATTTTGATAAGAACGTCCGTATCGTTTTCGATGATGGGGTCGGGGACGTCGCTCATTTGCATTCGATCAATGCCGGTAAGCAACATTGCTTTCATTTCAAGCACTCCTTTTTGAAAAGTTTACGCAATATCTTGTTCAAGGTAACGCTTTAAGCTGCCAAGAAATTGCGCCGACAAAGCTCCGTCAATAACACGGTGGTCGCTGCAAAGGGTAACTTTCATGATGGGCCTGACACCTATCATTCCATCTATTGAAACGACTTGCTGCTTTAATCCACCGACTGCAAGTATAGCAGCTTCGGGCGGATTGACAATGGCGGTAAACTCATCGATGCCGAACATGCCAAGGTTGGATACGGTAAAGGTTCCCTTGCCAAGGCCGACTAGCTTGCCATTCTTTGCCTGGGTGATGACAGACTTAGTCTCTGCGCCAAGTTCTTTCCAGCTAAGCTTATCGGTATTCATTACCACCGGAACAACAAGGCCGGTAGGCAATGCAGTTGCAACGCCAATGTTAACGTCGGATTCGTACCTGATGAAGTCATCCATAAATTTGCTGTTGACCGCAGGATACTGCCTAAGAGCCATAGCACAACCCTTTACAACAAGGTCGTTAACCGAAATCTTGTCGGGCTTTTCCTTGGCCTTGTTATACTCGTTGCGGAACTTCATCGCGTTTGTCATATCGATAGACATCGTAACGTTAAAGTGCGGCGTATCGCGGAAACTTCTCTGCAAATTCATTCCGATAGCACGACGCATCTTTGTTAACTCCACATCGCTGCCCGGGGCCGGCTGACCTTCTGCGGGCGAATAACTCGCTGCTGACGGTCTATTCTTTGCGAATTCGGTTACATCTGCACCGATGACTCTACCGTTGGGGCCTGTTCCCGGAACCATGTTAATATCTATACCGAGTTCGTTGGCACGCCTTTTGGCGTTAGGCGCGGCAAACAGCCTGCCCTGTCGCCGTAAGGCCGGAGAAGACACCGAACCGGAGAAGAATTGTTCAACATCTTTCCGTGTCACCTTACCGCCTGCGCCGCTACCGCTAATGTCACCGATATCAACACCCTT
>JAGLHQ010000103.1 GCA_023143375.1 Planctomycetota bacterium | reverse complement strand
AGCTGCTGCAACAAAACTCCGTCACCAGCGGACTCGACTTCCATTACCGCTTTATCGGTTTCTATCTCGAGGATAACCTCGCCTTTTTTCACCGTATCGCCGACAGCCTTTTTCCATGAAACAATTCTAACCTCTTCGGTCGTCTGGTCGGGAATCGGAACTTTTATCTCAACAGCCATACTATATTAACTCCTCAAGCTTTTTGTCTGTAATTATTGAATTACTTACCCAACATTGCAAGTATCCTGTCGCAAGCCTTCTGTGCATTCGGCATAAACTCCGCTTCGAGCGTCGGTGCCATTGGCGGAGGGCACTCATGCGATGCTATCAATTCTATCGGGGCATCCAGATAATCGAAAGCTTTTTGTTGAATCTCGAATGCGATATGCTCGCCGTAACAACCCTTTCCAGGTGCCTGCGAGATCACAGCGGCATAGTTTGTCTTCTTGACCGAATTGATGATTGTCTCGACATCAAGCGGGACAAGGCTTCTAATATCGATAACTTCCGCAGAAACGCCCTTTTCAGCGAGAATGTCCGCAGCCTGCTGAGCGATCTTGGCCATGTAAGAATATGCAAGGATGGTGACATCGGTTCCTTCCTGACGAATTGCTGCTTTGCCGAACGGTACAAGATAATCACCTTCAGGAACAACATCTCTGTCACCATAAAGCAGTTGATGCTCGAGGAATATAACCGGGTTGTCGTCACGGATCGCTGTTTTCAAAAGGCCCTTAGCGTCGGCAGGTGTCGCAGCCGCTACCACCTTAAGACCCGGTATCTGTGTTGCAATAGCTTCAAGGCTCTGCGAATGCTGGCCTGCATAACCCTTACCGCCGCCGATAGCTGTTCTGCAAACCATCGGGACCTTGGCTTTGCCGCCAAACATATATTTATTCTTTGCAGCCTGGTTGCCAAGCTGGTCCATGCTCATTAAAATAAAGTCAATATACATAAGCTCGATAACAGGTCTCATGCCGGTCATTGCCATGCCGACAGCGGATCCGCATATCGCAACCTCTGATATAGGTGCGTTAAACACACGCTTCCTTCCAAATGTTTCGACGAGCCCCAATGTTGCCGCAAACGCCCCGCCGTGCTCAGCAACGTCCTCGCCGTAAAATACAACCCGCTTATCGCGGATCATTTCTTCGGTCATTGCCTCGACGATAGCTTTTCTATACGGCATCCTGCCCTTGCCATCCCTTGCGTCTTTGACGAGTTCCTTCTCGTAACCTGCGGTCTTAAACTCAACCGATATCTCATCAGTAGTGCTGTCGGAAAACAGACCTTCGAGTATTGTCGACGGATCCGGAAAATCGCTCTTAGCTGCAGCGATAGTGATCTCTTCGGTCTGCTGGTAAATATCTTTTTCAATCTGCTCGAGTTCATCCGCATCGGCAACACCGGCCTTTACCATCTCCTGCTTAAAGCCGCCTATTGCATCTTCACACTTCCAGGCTTCAATCTCTTCATTATTGCGATAACGGTTCTGATCGCTAAGCGAATGTCCCATATAGCGGTATGTCATTGCCTCAAGCAATACCGGGCCATCGCCGTTGCGGCAAAGTTCTGCCGCACGTTTAACTGCATCCTGAACAGCCAGCGGATTCATGCCGTTAACAACCTCTGCGTGCATTCCTTTGTCGTTATAGGCCCAGCCGCGCCTTGCTATAAAATCAATAC
>JAGLHQ010000102.1 GCA_023143375.1 Planctomycetota bacterium | reverse complement strand
GGATTGGGAACACGGCGAAGATCCCGACGTCGGCGATGAAGGATTCGGCGTTATCGATTGGGCAAGTAAAAAAGTAGATGATATGGGCGTGTGGGTAGAGCGCATCTTAGATCGACGTAGTGCATATGTACAGGCGATCGCTCCAATTATCAACGCCCAGATGATGGGCACATCCAGCCAGGCAGACCCAGAAGGCATACAAAAAACTAAATCCGGCGAGATTAAAAACTGGCCGTTGGTCTCAGATACATTAACAGTGATGCCCGCAGAGTGGCGCATGATGCAAGATAACGCCATTCGGGGCGCCCTCAAATCGTTAAGAATGGTCAAGGACGAAAAGCAAGAGGCGAACGCGCCTGAGGGATCTGGTAAAGATCCGGCGCCCGCGACGCTGCCCCCCGAACCATCTGATAAGAAAACCATCATACAACAGGAGAATATAACGATGGATCCAAAAGAAAAACTACTTAGAGAATTCGCCGGGGCGGTTGGCTTGGATTACGATAACCTAACGGACGACCAAAAAGCCATTGGCTTAAAAGGGTCTGAATTCGAAGAAAAAGCCCCAGAAGATCGTTTGTCTGATTTGGAAACTGGCCAGAAGGCCATTAGCGATCAGATCGCCGAAATTCTGGCGGCATTGCAGGACAATTCCCCCGGTAAGTCTGTGGGGTATATTTCCGAAGTTGGCGGCAAAGATAAAGACGCCCAAAAAACCTTTGGCGACTTCCTGGTAAGTGTTGCCCGTGGTGATATGGTGCGGCTCAATACCATCTATGGATCTTATAAATCCGTTGGTGACACCAAAGCCATGAACGAAGGCGCCGGCGTTGGTGGTGGGTACACCGTGCCCCCGGCATTCCGTGACACGCTCCTAATGATGGCCGCAAAGTCTAATGATTTGCGCTCCAAAGTTACTGTAGCGTCCGGCATGGCCCCCCGTGGTGAATGGCCCAGCCTGGATCAATTCATTACCGTAACCGCTGGCCAGGGCGATAGCCCGTACGCTGGTGGGATTGTGGCGCGTCGCGTCGCAGAGAATGCAGCGTTTGCCGAAACAGAAGCCGCATTCAAACAAATCAAATGGAACCTCGAAAAGGTCGGCGGCGTTACCGAAGTATCTAACGAGCTGATTAGTAATAGCTCCGAATCAATTGATCAATTGCTGAGCATGTTGTTTGCTCTTGCGATCGCTCAGCGGCGCGAGTATTACATTTTGCGCGGTAATGGAGCCGGCGAGCCTTTGGGCATTCTTAACGCTCCCTGCCTCGTGAACGTGACCCCCATTACAAATAGCGTTTGGACGTACGACGACGCGCTCGTAATGATCGCCCATTTCGCCGAATTTTTGAGCGAGGGGCAATGGTTAATGCACCCGTCCATGATTCCCGATATGGGGTCTTTCGAAAACGGAACCGGCGGATCTGTGTTGATCGTCGACCAGAAAAACGACAACGTGATCGGTACCCCCCTCCTGGGTAAGGTGACCGGCACAAGCGGACATTTGCCCCAGGCGAATAGCAGCGGCTGTGTGATCCTCGGCGACTTTAGCGCTTACATGCTCTTTGAAGGTAAAGAGCTTGAGGTAGCTTTTAGTGAGCATGCCAAGTTTGAGGAAGATAAAGGCGTGTGGCGCTTCAAGCAGCACCTTGACGGCCAGCCGTGGTTAAGCGGCGCGATCACATTACCGGATCCCCAGGGATCTTATACCGTGTCGCCGTTCGTAAATTTCAACGACTAAGCCTATTGCTTATCGTTGATGCATTGAATGATTACGAAATGACAAAAGGAGATAACTGTCATGACTGAAAAACTACATGAACTTTTGGCCGTTGTGGCCACAATAGATCCCGACGCATACGCAACGGGCACGTTTACCACTGACTGGGTCGATATGAAGTTTGTACAGGAAGTTTTGTTTGTTGTACAGGTTGGTATTATCACAGCCAGCGGAACGGTAGATTTCAAAATCGAACAGGCCAAAACCTCGACCGGCGGCACGACCATTAATTTGGCGACCGGTACCCTGTCAATCACCCAGCTAGACACGGGCGATAATGACAGCCAGGTATTGGTAGATGTCGAGGCCGAAGACCTGACCCAGCTATACCGCTATGTACGCGGCTCCCTGACCATTTTGGTGGCAGGTGCGGACGCCGCAGTATTGGCCATAGGTGGCCTGGCGCGCTTCAATCCAGCCAGTGATAACGATTTAGCCAGCGTGGCAGAAATCACAGGCTAATCGGTACTGAAATAGTTATAAGATAAACCAGGCCCGCCGCTCATATGGGCGGGTCTGGTCGAATCAGGGATAAAAAAAATGAAAAACTCAGGGAAGAATAAAACGGTTGCCATAGTAGGGTTTGCGCAATCGACAATGCACGAAGTAAACGAATCAAAAGCCGATGAAATATGGAGTGTAAATTATGCTCATCGATACGATTTGCCCCGGATAGACCGGCTCTTTGAATTGCACCCCCTTGAATGGCTGGCCGTGTATGGCGGAAAACGCACCGTAGAACATCACGAATGGTTACACAAAGAACACGAATTCCCAATCTATACTTACGAGCAATACGAAGAGATGCCCAATAGCGTGGCCATGGATTGGGATCGCTTGTATACGGTGTTCAACCTGAATAGGCGCGGTGACCGCGAAGAGGGCCAACCCTATCTAACCAGCACGATAAATTATATGGTTCTCTGGGCTGTGCTCGAAGGGTTCGAACGAATAGAGCTGTACGGCGTTCAGATGTCCAGCGGCACGGAATACGGATACCAGAAAGCCGCCCTGGAATGGTCGCTAGGATATGCCCAGGGGCGCGGGGTGGAAGTCTGGTTACCGGAAATATGCGAATTAATGCATGCCCGTGTATACCATGAAGGGGGCCAGATGTTACCCCCGGAGGAAGTCACCGACCAATTAGCACATTACAAATATGAGGCCACCTGGTACCAGGATAAAGCCGCACACAACCAAAAGGCCGGCGACCTGGAGAAACAAACGACCAACGCCCGCAAGGCGCTAATGTACAGAAACGCCGAGACGATCGTACAACAAATATTTGAAGCGGCCGGCGGTATGTCTGTAGGGCGCCAGGATCTGGAAACACAGGTACCGAAATACCAGGCGTATCTAGAGCAGGCCCAGGCGCGTAATAATTATATGTGGGGCGTGATCAGCGAAATGGAACGCACCGGCCAGGACGGCGAGGACGTGGCCGCAGCAAAAGAAAAGGCGCGGACATACCAAATGGAAGCATACGCCCGCCTGGCGCAATTACAGGCCATTGAAAATATGATTGGCGCGATAGATAAAATCAATCCGTCGCTTGAAATAACAGATAAGTTTTTCAAAGATACAACCGAACCGACAACCTAACAGGAGATCATTAAGATGAGTGAAGAAATCGAAACCACAGATGAAAATCAAGTAAGTGCCGAAGCCGCCGCCGCGATGGTCACCGGCCCGGCCACCGAACCACCCCCGGCCGAGGTATCCCCGTTTGAGATCTTCGCGGATATCGGCAGTGGCCAGGTACCCAGGGCGCTCGACGAATCAGCGTTCACAACGCTACAAGAGGTTATCGACGCCGGAGACGACGACATCAAAGCCGTTAAGGGGATTGGCCCGGCCACCGTGCGTAAAATGCGCGATGTATTGGCCAACGGCGACAAGCCTAAAAAGGCCCCAGCAGTAGAAGCGCCCCCCAGTGATGAAGGCGTAACGGTTGGCCCGGCCAAACCTATAGAGGGTGGAGAGGTCGAAATGCGGGCATTGGGTAATTATAATTATATGTGGAAAGGTGAGCGCTATTTGATCTCAGTCGGCGCCATAATTTCTAAGTACTTACCTCAAGATTTGATCGATGAAATGGTAAGCCGTGGCGAAGCCGGGTTAGTACCAGGAAAATAAACCATGCCAAATAGATACGCGACATTAGACGAAATCAGGGACTTAGCGCCCGAACTATTAACAGCCTCAAAGACACAATTCGACGGCCAGTTTAATAGGCTCAGCGACGTAATCAGCCGGTGGATCGACGACCACACCGGCCGCGTATTCTATCCGTTTAGCGAGGTTCGTTTTTTTGATGGCCCCGGCCGCAATCTGCACAGAGATTCGAGCGACCCCAATAGAAGCCCCGGCGCCGAAATCTACGTAGATGATCTAATCAGTGTTACTGAAGTTGCCTACAGCGAAGACGACGGCACTACATACACCGCGCTAACCTCCTCCGATTATGACTTGTTAGCCGGCGATGATCGAAACCCGCGCGGATCGTACAACAATATTCGATTGACGTTTAACGGAGATCTGGCCGTATGGCCAAGCGGACAAAAGGCCGTGAAGGTTACCGGCGTATGGGGGAAGACGACACCGCGCGAAGACGCTTTTATATTGACAGGCCAGACTGTGCAAGATAACCCGCTCCTAAGCGGTGCTACCACGCTGACCGTGACAGATATTGACGCCGCCGACGGCTGGGGCATTACCCCGGTAATCAGCGCCGGCGACATCTTGCGCATTGAAGACGAATATTTGGAAGTCACCGTAACGAACACCACGACGAACACGGCCACGATTGTACGCGGGCGCAATGGCACCACGGCCGCCGCGCATGTACAGACAACGCCAGTTTATAAATGGACGGTACACCCGAAGATTAAACAGGCGTGTTTGATCCAGGCCACGCACCAATTTAAGCGCGCTCAGGGCGGCTTTGCCGACGCGATGGCGTTGCCCGATATGGGAAAGCTATTGCAGATCAAAAGCATTGATCCCGAAGTGTACGACCTGGTAGATAAGCTGATCAGGATTATTTAACATGGTTGCAGCATTCAATATAACCTCCCCGGATCTGGTAAAGCAGGAAGCGCTATTTGAGGCGCTACAGGTGTTTCTACCAAAAAAGAAAAGGGTAACCGCGAGACAAGGCGGTAATTTGTTGCTTCTAGGCTGGCAGGAAGTCGCCGCCAGGGATACGGGGTTTTATGCAAACACGCTGGACATGGAAATAAAAGAAATAGCGGGCACCACACCTATAACACAAACGGCGGTGTTTACTAACGCCCGCAGCTCGAAGGGGTTCCCCTACCCGCGCGCACTGGAAGAAAGCACGCGTTATCATTACCAATCGACGACCCGAAAAGGCCAGAGTACGGCGGGGCAAGTCAGCCTCATGTTTAAAAACAAAGAAGATGATTTAGAAATACTGTTAGCTATATTGGGCAATGAAATTATTGAATTTTTGGCGATAGGTTAAGTCATGTCATTTGCTGATTTTGCAGGAGAAATTAAAACGAATATGGATACCGCCATGGCCGCAGCCGTTACGGCTGGTTTATTTGGGGGTACGCCAATGGTGTACAACTATGATAAATGGCCTGGCGCCCTGGTGGGCGTTTCGGCGCTCATAGGTCAACGTAAAGTCGATGGCCAGTACGGAGCTGGGGAACCGGCCGTAGATCATTACGATACTAAGATCTGGGTTTATATGCCGGCGTTTCTGACCATTGCCATAGCCATGGGGCCAAGCGTAGATCTGTACCCGATTGTGCGTGATCAATTTGCAAAAAATATGCAGCTGAGCGGGAAGGTGGAGCATATACTACCCGCCGCCCCATCGATGGACGGCCCCGGATGGTTTGAGTATGCAGGTAAAAAAGTGATTGGCGTCATATTCAACTTTGACGTAAAAGAAAATGTAAGCGGCGAATTCACAGTAAGCGCATAGGAGCGAAATTATGAACTACAAATACACAGGGCCGAAGGAAAGCGGCGTGCCAGGTTTGCCGCATAAGATCACCGGGAAAATGGCAGCCGGTTACAAGGCGGATTATGATCGCCGTCACAAGAGAATGACCAAAGCATTTAGAGCACTGGAGAAGGAAGCTAAGGGCCAACCGGTGCCCAATCTAACCGAATCGCGTTTATCGGGTCACCCCGCTAAACAACTACAAGCAGCATTAGAAAGCGGCGTATATGTGGAAGATAAGAAAGCCACAGCCCCCGCGAAGGCAGGCAAATAAACTATGGGTGAACGCGCATTAACTAAAATTCTAGTCGGGATCGAGGCCGTGAAAGGCACCGGTGTGGCGGCCACAGATATGTATTTGCTGGAAAACCCGCCAATCCCAGACGACAAAACCAATGAAGTTGTGGCCGATGATAGCGGTTTACGTGGGCCTGGTGTACGCGTGCGTAATGGCGATGTGGTCGGCATTTTGGATACGCTGCCATTTGCTGACATTTACTTTCAAGCGCTGCCCTCGTTGCTATCGTGCGGCGTTGTGGGCAGTGTGACCCCCACAGAACAAACCACGACTGAGGGCGATTATGAATGGGATTTTGATCCCAGCCTCAGTGCTACCAATGACCCCGAATCGATGACCCTTGAACGCGGCGACGACGACGGCGTAATAGAACATAATTACGTCATGTTCGAGGGGTACCGGTTCCAGTGGGAAATACCGCAGCAAAAAGGATCCGCGCGTTTAGCGTGCGAGGGCCAGTACTTCGCCCGGCAGAACGTCGATTCATCCTACACGGGCGCTATAGCCATTCCAGTGGTGAACAATATCAATAGCAAATTGATCCGGTTCTATCGTGATGCCTCATGGGCCAACCTGGGCAACACCGAAAAGACCAACCTTTTACGCGGCGGCGATATCCAATTCTTTACCGGCGTGCATCCCAAATTTTTGGGCGGCGCCAATAAGTTCTTTGATACCGATGGTGAAGGCGATTTGATGTTTACGGCTGCCTTTACTTTTGAACGCGGCACAGAATCCGAAGCGATCCGCGCCCTGAAAGATACGGCCACTAAGTCGTTTGTGCGGCTAGAGGTGGAAGGCCCAGCAATCGGGGGCGGCGTTAACCACAAGTTCACTATGGATCTGGCCGGATTTTGGAAAGATGTAGTAGATCTCGATAGCAATGATCGAGGCAACAACATCACCACGGCCGTGCTGGAAGGCATTATAGATGTCACGGCCTCGAAAGTTTACCGCCTGGCAGTGATCACGAACGTGGCGGCGATCTCCTAACTTTATTTGATGCCCGGCCGGATAGGCGCCGCTAACGTGGTGGTGCTGATAGTGACACCCTGGCACGTTCCGGCCGGGATCAATTTAACCAGGGACAGGGATAAATAAAATGAATAAGATGAACTTTATAAAGAATTACGACTTAGAAACACCGGTACCCAAGATCATAAAAACTCTTGACATGGGCGATTATGAAGAGGGGCGCCGGGGCCAGACGCTAGACGTTTGGGTAAATCCGTCGCGTATGTTGTTGGATGATTGGATTGGTATCCAGGCCGAGACGGGGAAAATCGTAATAGCGGTTAATGATATCGCTACTCGATTAAAGAGTAATACGAAACGCGGGCGCCATAAAAAGAAACTGGAAGTTATCGAAGCAGAAACACGCGCAATGGCCGACGAATGCAATTTAGCACAATATACCTGGTATTCGAAGATCTGGAGCCAGGGCGACGATATAGAAACGCACGTGAGCCCGGCCGATGTTACCCGGTTTGCTGAGGGCGCCTTACTCAAGGACGAATTGCCGTTATGGAAATGGGTCACCAACCAGACCCAGGCCATGATCATGGCCCACCTTGAAGGGCTTGAAAAAAACTAATTAGCGCCCTGATAGATTCCAGAGAATCAGGGCGCACGAATGATCCTTATTTGGTGCGCATTAGCCAGGCAGTACAAATAAACAAACGAATGGGCACGCAGCTGGGCCCGTGGGATGTCGATAACGTAGATCCGCAATGGTTGACCGTTTTTAATGTACTGGAAAACAACGAAGTAAACACAATAGGCAAAGCGGTGGCCGCATCGTTTATCGAACGTGCGAGACTGGCCCACCCCACATTTAGAAAATCAATGCGAAGGTAAAGCGATGGCGCGTCAATCTATACTAGATCTAATCCTCAACTGGAAGGAACGGAACGCGACGGTTCCCAAAAAGACCTCCAAGAATATCCAGGAAATGGGGCAGGGCTCCAAAGATTTAAAAAGGATCAGTGATTCCTTAAACCTTTCTACCGTGGCCATGACCGGCGCCATGCTGGGCGTAGGCGTCGCGGCCTTGCGCCAGATCCCCATACTATTAGAGTTAGGCAACCAATACAGCCGCGCCGAGGTGGCGCTAACTGCGTACGCTGGTGGAGCTGGTGAGGCTATATTAGCGACCAGGGCAGTAGAGGAAGCGGCGGGCGGTGCCGTCGATAAACTAACCGCAACCCAAAACGCGACTAAATTATTTTCTATGGGCCTGGCCTCGAACGCCAAAGAAGCAGCCAACTTAACCGAGATCGCGGTTAAGCTCTCTGCCGCAGTAGGGAAGGACGCCAAGACAGGATTCGAGGAGTTCTCTTTATTGCTGGCCAATCAATCGATACCGAGATTGGATACCTTCGGGCTGAGCGCCGGTAGAGTGCGTTTGCGTATAAAAGAGTTGCAGGAAGCTAACGCGGACATGAGCCGTGAAACGGCATTTATGACGGCCGTGATAGAAGAGGGTGAAAAGAAAATTAGATCGCTAGACGCCGCCGGATTTGAGGCGGTATCAAGTACGCAGAAATTAGCCGCCGCCTGGGAGAACTATAAATTGATCGTGGCCACCGCCACCGCCGACGCATTAGAACCGGCGATAGACAGAACCCTAGAAGGGGCTGAAGCATTCAAAGAAGCAGAACGGCAGCTACTAAAAAATACGGATACCTTCGCCGAATACAAAAAAGGTGTTACCGAAGCATTCATAGAGCAAAAAGAGTTTAGCGGCTTATGGCGTTTACAAATCGATATCATGGATCAATTAGGTATCAGCACAGAAAATCTAGGTAAGGCAAACGGCGTACTAACCGAGGAAGAGTTCGAAGCGGTTAAAGCCGTCGAGGATCTGACCGAGGCAAATATACAGTTAGATGATTCGTACAGCAGCCTGATACTTAACGAGGCCGACGCCAAGGCCCAATTGGCCGAATTGTCTATATTGATGAAAACAGACCTGAGCGGGGCGCTGGATGATGTACAGGAAAAGATCATAGCACAGGGGGAAAACGCCGATTCTTACCGCCATAAGATTAGTGAATTAACCAAAGATATGGCCGTATGGCGCGGTGAGATCCAGCAGGTTAAAGACCAGGACGGCCCCTTAGATACCGACGATATCCAGCGCATAGCCGCGTACAATGAACGCATTGAAGACGCGAAATTCAAACAGGGTGAGTACAACGTCAAGATAGCCGAGACCCAGGCCCAGGTAATTGAATTACAAACCGCATGGGATGAGCAAACCAAACAAATGATCTTTGGTATCGCTCAGCAAACATTAGCGGTAGACGGGTTCACACAAGAGGAGATCGACGCATTGGCACGCCTGGCCGGGCCTGAGGGATTCGGGCTGGTAGATCAGGCCGGGCAGGATCTGATTATGACGATCGGCCGCGCTGCCGAAGAAATGGCACAAACCGGCGACCAATCCGGCATTTTTGTGGGCCAGATGCAGGGGTTACAGGGTGCGGTAGGTAGTGCCGATCAAGACGTAGACAGTCTAAGCGATTCTATTAACCGGCTGCCCACCAATAAAACGGTAACCTTAACGACCGTTCGCCGCAACGTGACAGAGCAAATTATAAATACGTATCGATCGTATAACGTGCAAAATATCCAGAGCTTGGGCGGCTTTGCCCACGGTGGCGAATTCGTGACCGGTGGCGTGGGTGGCCATGATCAAAACCAGACATTGATAAACACGCAGCCGCGCGAAAAAATAACCATCACCCCCGACGGTGGCGTAAGCCCGGCCGAACGTGACGGCCGCCGCCGCTCAGGATCCAGCCCCGTTAATATTAGTGTGTATAACAGATTTGATCAAAATCAATTATCTCGAATACTAAGGAACCGGTAACCATGGCGCGACAATACGCAATCACAGATGGCACCACCACGGTAAGCCTGATCAATACTGGCGTTACGGGTATCATGGCCGATCGTGGCGGGCTGGGGCCAACCTCGGTTAACCCGGACGTCGTTTTCAATTCACCGATCAACGCTGACGGCGCCACGCTGGGCGCCTATCGTTACCCGCCTGTAGTCGAAGAGTACCGGCTTAATATTTTTGGATCGTCAGAAGATCAAACCGCTTTACAATTGCAGCAAGTATTAGAGCTGGTCAAAAAAGCGCGCCAATACAATAATATAAAAACACCGTGGCAGCGCACACCAGTTTATATTATTTCTCAAACCGCGAATGAAACCAATACACGTTATGGGTTGATCCTGGCCGCCATCGATTGGAGCATTCCAGATTTATTCCGCGCGCCATTTGAGAGCGACAACGAAATAGAACAATTTAGGATTACGATTTCGCGGGCGCCCTTCTGGCGCGCGTCGATCCCGGAAACGCTGCCGGCAGCCACGCCAATAGGGAACGCGGCATACAACGCGGCTATCATTGCCGATCTGGGGGGCAGTTACGACGACTTAAAACGCACAGAGGCGGCGGCCATCAATGGGGATTATGGCGGCGCCGTTGCTGTGGATGGGGCGACTACAAACTTTTGGCAATTTGATTTTATGGTTGCTGACGCCAGTTTTTCGATGGAGTTTGAATTTGATCCCAATACACTGGGGATGAATGATGGTTCTGTTGTCGGGCTATTCCATGCGAATAAAGGCGGCGGCGGTAATGTTGCGTGGGTGTATTTAGAATACACCACTGTAGGCGGCTACCGCTTGCGCCTACTTGCTTATGAGGATGGGGGAGGGAATCAAAATGGAACATCAGATATTACAGATGGGCCGCACACAATAAGAGTAGAGTTTACGGCGGCAACTGGGCCAGGGAATAACGACGGTATCACCCAGCTATTTGTAGACGATGTTTTAGAGGTCGATAAATCCGCAGTCGATAGTGATACGCTAACTGTTGGCCTGGTGAAGATCGGCGCGAACAATTATTCCGGCACTGTCACCGGCGGCACACTCTATTTTGATGATATAAAATATGCAGATTCCACAGATGAGAATTGGCATTTTACAATTGATTTTGAAAACACATCAATTGTCCCCGTGTCGAATTACAATCAGCAAACGCAAATAACACATGTGTACAACTATGATGATTCGCTAACTGCTTTCAGTGAAAACATTGTAGGGCAATGGGACGCAACATTATTTGAAGTGGCCGGGAGCACGCCAGCCGCAAATGATGCGTTGTACATCGGTTCAGATGAAGGCGTATTTTTTACAGCGGCTATTATTGCTGCCTTTGCTGGTGTCAGAAATGCCGCGCTAGTAACCCAATATTGGGACGGTGGCGCGTGGGTAACAATAACTGCTTATTCCGATATAGTAATCGGTACGGGGGTTATCGGATTCAGCAACCCTGATAATGACTGGGCGCAAAAAGTCGAAAACGGGGTGAACGCCTATTGGTTGCGTATATTCTTATCTTCTGTAACGTCGTGGACTTCATCGCCAATATTAGCAAGAAATATTTATTCCCCTCAAGGAACATATATCGACATAGATCAAGACGCGATAGGCGGCGACGAATCCCCGGATAGTTTGTTACTTTTGCATACCGTGAAAACAACGCCCAATCTAGTCGCGTGGGTCATCATGGGTTTAAAGACACGCGGTCTTGATAATTTTAATTCTACAATTAACCTGGGAGGCAGCAACCCGACCGGGTGGAGTGAGGTTGAGCTTGTAGATACTACCCAGGTTGCATCGGGAGAATCCCCCTCCGGCCAGGTGGCGCGGTGTACATTTGCCACAGATCAGGATATGGTGTCCCGCATGACGATGATATTGAATGCGGCAACCATTGCGGATTACGAGGGCGCCTATCGTATTTATTTGCGCGTTAAGCAGACTGCGGGGAACGCGGGGGATGTTGCCTTGCGCATCAAGATGATTTCCGGCGAAGTATCAACAGGTAATGCGGTATTTGTGCGAGAAGTAAACGAGGGTATCGAATTGCTCGACATGGGGCGTTTTGAGATATTGCCCCAAAAATTAGTATCTGGTGAAGTGGCGGCCATCTCGCAGCTCATCGATATACAGGCAAGCTCAGACAATGGAACGACGCCAAACATAGACATATACAGCATGGAGTTAATACCGGTAGACGAATGGTCGTTTGCTGCACGCACAACAGGAGATACACCGATTGGTGATTTGAATTCTATACAAATCGATTCAGGAATATTGCGCCGTGGAGTAATGCGCGCAGTTTCTGAAAGCGCAGCAGGCGGGGCGGGTAGCTCAGTAGCGTTTTGGGACGGCGAAGGTAATTTACCGTCTTTGCCAACAGGCCGGGGGGGTAGATTGCATTTTATATTTGGCGCAGACAATGGCGGAATTCTAGAAGCTCCGTATGAATTAAGTATGAATGCTGAACTATATAACGTTGAACACTGGCTGCACCTCAGGGGCGCGGCATGATTGGATCAATCAGGGTTGCTAAAAACCCCGTTACAAATAGCGGGCCAGTTTCCCCATTTACAGTTTATGCGGATCTAATTGTTGAGAATTCATATGAGCATGAAATACGCGCTATGGGTGGTTTCTGGCGTAGCAGTTTCGATATATTGGGCACGTTTGATGAACTTAGATTCATGATGCTTAATTCGTTGGGGGCAGATGTAAAGTCATATAGCGAATCCAGCGCACTGGCATTTCACGGATATGTACACCAGGCTATATTGCGCTTCCCCGGTGGCCAGCTAAGATTTAGGCTCGATGGTGTGGGTAATAGTGTTTGGTCTCGTTACCTCGCGGCAGCAAGTGGCGGGGATGTTGGGAGCGTTGCGCAAGATTATAACGCCGAGGAAGTGGCGCGCCTGAGTACAGAACTGGAAGGATCAACCAGTACGGCACGATCGACGAAACAAAACGACCTTGTATCACAGGCCAAATACGGGATCATAGATCACGTGCTCAGCGGGGGAATATCTTCGAGTGGTGTTGCAGATAACCAGGCACAAAACTATCTTGCTGTTAACGCGTTCCCTAAGCCCTCTTTTGAGTTCGCGGATGAAAATATAAACCCCGGCTCTACGTCGTTAGAATTCATTGTTTATGGATATTATCGCACGCTCGATTTTCGGATGTATTTTCAAACAGCCTCTCCGGGAAACGCGAACGCCTCAGACGTTGCCGGCGCTGTCATTGCGGACGTAGGCCAATTTATAGATTCATCCAGGATAGTTGCAAATACGCTTCAAATATCTCAGGTGTATGACACAGATCGGCGCGCCAGCAATATATTATTTGATATTGCCAGGCGTGGCGATGCATCAAATAATAGGCACGTAATTGGTGTGTACGAAAACAGAGAAATTATTTATCAAGCCATCCCAGACCCGGCCACTTCAAAGCCTGAGTACTACAGGGCGCTAGGGGAGAGCAACATAAAGAAAGATGCTCAATATATTATTCCAGGCCCAGAGGTCAGACCGGGTAAATGGTTGCGTATTACGGGATTGTTTCCTTATCGCACGTCCGATTATTCGAGCCTGTATGAAGATCCCAGCGTCCAATTTATCGAAGCCGTCACATATTCAGAATCAAATGGGTTAGAATTCACCAGCTCACCCGATCAAAGTTTTGAAATGTCTATGTCGAATGCCAACGCACAAAGTATATCTAACCTATAAGGATAAATTATGTCTGATTCTACACTAAACATCCCTTACTTGTCCCAGGTAGACGACCCAGGCGCGCGCCAGTTCGCCAATGATTGCGGCCCCGCCTCGGTGGCCATGGTTCTGGCGGCGTTCGATAAGCTGGGGGGAGATACGATCAACGCGCTTTATAAACAAACAGGCAATAAAAAAGATTCGTATACGGGATACGGCCAGCTCTCTGGCCTGCTGAGAAAACGCGGGATATCCGCACAGCAAAAAATAAATATGTCACGCGGCCAGCTCTTCGAATTACTCCAGGAGGGGAGGCCGGTGATCGTGTTGGTGGACTATGAATACCTGAAACCCGCTAAGCCAGAATCAGGATTCAGGGGCCAGCATTTTTTTGTTGTCATTGGCTTTGATATCAAGAGCGTGATTGTGAACGATCCGCTATGGCGCGGGGAGGGTGGTAAGGCGTGGGCGATCCCCTGGGAGGTGTTCGATAAAGCGTGGGAGGAAGCGATCCCAGAGCGGAGCGCATTGATCATCTACGATAGTTTATACGGATTATTTGATACATTTGGCGACGACACCGGCGATGAATTCCCCGTCTACACGATCATAACCGGGGGCCTAAACGTGCGCTCTGACCCTGGAGTAAGAAACCCATTGGGAAGGACAAATAGGATAGTGGGGGCCGTGTACTATGGCTATAAGGAAACTGTGTATGAGACAAGGAAGATAGCGGCCGGTAATCAATTATGGGGACGGATTGGTGATAACCGGTGGATTGCTTTAGAATATCACGGGCGTACCTACGCTGAAATAAAATAAGCCAGGGAACCATGACAACGAATACGGAACTAAAAAACGAATTACAAAATATGCGGCTTGACCAGGCTAACGCCATGCATGCTCTAGAGTTGAAAATCATTGGTAAGCTCGAAACCATGGCGTCCGCTTCAGCGGAAAGCACTAAAGATATTGAGTTGAAAATGGTATCTATTGAAGGGGTCGCAGTAGACAATACCGGGGAGATCAACCGCCTACGGGGATCCTCTACGTTTTATGATTTGTTGTTGGCGGTTGTTACGATTCTCTCCGCTATCTTATTGGGGATCTGACAGTAGATTAAATAAAAACCCCTCTCAGGGCTTTGTTAAATTAGTACGCTGGGGCCAGCGGCTTAAGTTCCTGGAGGGGGCAAATACAATTATATAGATAAAATTAGAGCCTGGCAATGGTGCCAGGCTCTTTGTTATGCAATTTATTATGCAGAAATGCCCTAAAATCGTCGCAGATCTCTAGCAGCTGCACCATATTTTTAGCATTATCAAAACATGCCTGCAAGAATCTTTGCATTATTCATCAATGACCCAATCCTCTGCCGGTATATCGACGGCCGCCATTATTTTAGATACTCGCTCCGCTGAAATATCAACCAGCTCATCAAACCTTATGAGGATCTCCAGGGGGTAATCATTGAATATCATCCACAATTTACCGCGGCCTGGCTTGGCCTGGATATTACCGACCAGGCGCCGGATCTTTAGTATGTCCCTGGGCTTGTCGTTGGTGGCTTTGAAATCAACCAGCAGGCGCGGGCGTTGTATGGGGTAGGGTAGCATAATTATTCCTTTCCTATTCTATCCAATCAGTGGGCAGGGTCTCGACTTCAAGCCATGATTGGGGGTATATGTTCAGCGTGATAATAAGCCTGAATATTAGCCAATCGACGGTAACGCGATTATAAAAATAAAAGTCTGTTTCGTCACCGTGTACAATGTTGTTTAGTTTTAGCCTGGTGATCGAGCGTCCCGTCAATGGGATTAGTCTATACAGGTGGGCATGATCCAGTCTAACGACCTTGAAAGCAAACCAGCGGCCGCGCTTACAGCGTGCGAAATGCTTTTTAATCAGACGCTGTTTTAACGCGGTTTCTTCTATGGCCTCTTCGGCGTGGGTCTCTTCCAGTTGTTCGTAGAAATCCTCAAATATGGGAGGGATCCCGGTCTGATCATCCATAATTGCGCCTCTTTTTAGTTTTCTTTTTCACATTCCATGGCTTTTGTCTGTGGCCAACGTGCCAGAAATTACAAAAGGTGCACCTGTAGGTTTGCAGGCCGTGATTAGATCCCCGTTTTCTCAGGGATCTAAGGTGGGCTTTGGCGCCGCCTTTTGATTTGTGTTGGTACTTATTGCCGCATTCCGTGCCTCTGTGGTTTTTGGTGTTAGGCATTCGGGCATGAGGTTTAGACATCTTCGACCCCCTCCAGGCCCAGCAATACCGGCGGCTGCCTGGTGCCCATGATCCAGAGATACACACGGCCAGAGAACAGGAGCCGCAGGCGTTCGATAAATGAGAGGTGCCAGCAGGACAATAGGGCCTTGCTGCCGTCTTCATAGTTCACACGTAGCACGGGGAGGGTGTTGTACTCCTCTTGTGCTTCGGCATAGTTGACGCATCGATCATCGAATTTAATTGGTTTCATTATTTCTATCCTCGTACCAATATTCAAAAGCCACCGCATGGGCCTGCACCATCGCAAGGCCCGCAAAAATACCCTTAAGGATCCCCCATGTCTTTTTGGAAATTTCCATATTCTGGTGATTTGATAAAAACCATGATTCCATTTCCCATACTCCAGTTATGGCGCGCCCGGCCCCCATCCAATCCGCTACCATCTCAAGCGCGTATTTTCTCGGCATGTCCAGGGTGCTTATGTTTCCGCTATCCTCGCGCAATATCCAATGCTGCCAGTGGTGCCTACCTAGATGTTGATGGTGGAGCCATGCCGCATCAAATTTTTTTTGTATTTGTTCTGGTGGAGATTGCATATCGATACCGCCGTAGAAGTAATTGACGTATGGGAACCATTCAGCAGATTTGAATTTATGCCAATCGTGTACGATCAATCCCAATAGGGGAGATCCTATTTTTATGCCAGCCACAAGAACAAACCACTTGTGACGCAATACGTAACCTAGATACTTAATGTGCTTCTTCATTATTTCTATTCCTTTCAATCTTGATAAAGTTTGTGTGCATTTACTATGGCACATTGTTAAATTCTTCTATTCCACAATGCACACACGCGGAAAAAAATCTAGCTCCTCCGGTGGCGGCGTAATCAATTCCCTAAACTCTTTTAAAGTCACTGGCTTAACTTCTTGATTTGATTGATCGCGCAATATTGTAAATAGTTTAGCCGTTACGTTTTTTATCATGTGGGCTTCCCAGCTTTCGGCCTCTTCGTACCTTTCGGGGAAATTAATATAAGTTCGTTTCCAATCTCCACGCCCTGCCTTTACACACTGCCCGCCGCAATTCGCGTGCTTATATCCTAGTGCGTACATTCGCGGCGGTTCTATATTCCAATCTTCGCGCGCGACCTGTGAATATTTTCTATATTCGTAGGGTTTCCACAATAGCGGGTAATCAACAGCGTATCCCAGTTTCTTATAAGCCTCCGTGGTCGCGTCGCACCTTTCGACCTCTGAAAAATCATACCCTATGTGTATGGTTAGTGGTTCGCCGCCAAGGGTTTCTAAAAAATTTCTGAATGGAATTATTTTTAATATTTCCGTACATTTTGCCGCGTATTGAGACCCGACCATTTTAGCGGCCTCTAGTACTTCAAAAGGCGTTTTCCCAACACATAATGTTTTTATGGGTACATTGAAGTGCTTTTTGTAATCACTTAAAAATCTGTAGTTGTCTGCGTCTTCGGTGGTGGTGTCCATAAAAACAAACACTGTGTTGTCTTTGCCAAATTTTTCAATAACGCGTGCGCCGACTAGGGCAGAGGACAAGCCAGATGAAAAACTAATTATATGTTTCATAATACCTTTCCTTTCATTACCCAATACAAGACCAACTATATTGGGTAGTTGATCGGTTCTGCTTTACTCGTTGAACACTTCAATATCCATCTTGTCCATATCGACATATTTTCTTTTATGCAATCTCGGTATGTTTGATTCTTTTATTGCACAGTCTGCGCAAATATGGCCGCGCTCACGAGGAAACCCCCCCTTGATTTGCTTGTCACAATCAGCACAAAACCAATAAGGCCACGGGATAAACCCAGCTTCATACAAAAATTCTTTGAACGCAATTTTAATCTTGATTAGTCTCAGCCTGAGATTATCCATTGTCGCTACCCTTCCCCGCCTGCGCGGAGCTATACGCTATAAACAGAGCGGCATTTGCAACGTCTGCTGAATGCTCCAATGTTGATTGCGTGTTTGTTGTATACATGGCATTGACCAGTTTGTCTCTGTGCCAGTCCAATTCGCTAATCTGGCGCTCTCTATCATTGAATGTACGCCAATCACCCTTATGTTCATTCGCCTTGATTTCTCTAAACATCAATCGCATAAACCAGAGCAATTCAAAAAACAATCTAATGTTTTTCATACTACTTTCCACCCGCGTTTTTCTAAATCATCACCGCTCACCCGCTCATCGCCCCACGGCCAGTAATCCTCTAAATCGTGTGTGTGGTCGCATTGCTCATCGTCGCACTCGTAGAACAATAACCAACCATCCCCCGTATTGTAAGCGGCTTGGTGCATATCGCTATTGCAAAATTCACAGATGTAAACTTCTTTTTTCTGCCATTTGAACACTATCGTAGGTATCAATATGATGTAAAGCGCCCTGCTAGGAACATCTATAAAAGCGCCCACCCAAAGATCAAACCATTTGAAATCTACACTAAACTCGGTTATGGTGCGCTGGTCTGGCAAGTCTAATAACCTGTGTGTCGGTGTTCTTTCTTCGCAATCATTGCAAAAATGATGGCTTATCTTTAGCCTTGGATGTTCCGGCAGTTTTCTTATGTCTGAGCTTCTGCATTTTGGACATCGTTTCATCGCCCTACTCCTTCCCGCTATCGTGCGGGCGCAAACCTTGTATCACGTACTCAGCTATGTTTCCTTCTGGACGTATGTAATTTGATGATTTGCTAATATCATCCCACCTTGAATTTATATTGATAATTCCGTACAGCTTTCTAAGCCCGTCTTTCACGCCTTGCCAGTAGGCTTTATCCTTCTCCGTTTCGGCAGAGGAGTGTTTTTTTCTTGCATATTCGTGCATTTCGTGAAATTCAATAAATATATCCTGCATTGTTTTTCCTCTCTGAGCTTGAGATAACTAACATTATCTCAAGCTGTTTCTAAATCGCTTTCTATAAAGTCTTTTAGTCTCTGTGCGTACAGGCTTTTGCACTTGTTGCCAGTAAGTTCATCCAGGCCGCGTATCGTATCTTTCCTGGTAATGAGCGTTCGCGGCTTTGCATAGCCTGGCCTGATACGTTCGTATTGGCTACAGAACAAACGATACCAGGTGGGGTTATTTGTTTCTGTTGCTCTGACCATGTGGTCGTCGTGTTTGGGGTTTGGCGCCGAGATCAATACAACAGACAGGCGCTCATAGTCCATAGATTTGAGCATGCACCGGGCGGCTTTCCGCGTGGCTGGTTTCATTATCTGCCCTCCTCGATCTCACCAATCCGCTGCCTTACATCGCTGGCCAATATGCGAGTGTCAAGGAATATATATGGCCTGCTTAGTCTGACCCTCTTCCTCGCTACCTCGTTTTTTATTGCCTGCCTACACTCTTCCATTGACAGCGTGTTGGCATCGGCCAGCTCCTCCGCAGTTGTGAAAATAATTTGTCTATAAAATCTATCCCGCTTTGGCTTTGCCATATACCCCCCTACCCTACTGATCAGCTCACTCATGGCCGGGGTGATCGTCTTGGATCCATTAGATAAGGACGCTACATATCTATCATTGTATGGGCGCCCACGCCTGGCCAGCTTGCCCAGGGCCTGCCCTATCAATTTGCACGCCTCATTTTTGCTCATGGGGCCGCTATCTTTGATTTTATCAATTATCTTGTTTAGTTCGATTTGCGGCGTATTGGTGTTCTCGCTCATAATTTCGCTCCTGTATCGCGTCTACCCCCTTTCTACCCCCATAGACGATAAAATAAAAAGAGGTGCTAGGTGGTTGGGGGGTCGATTTGCTTGAAAGTGTAGACCCATGCATAAGGCCCATTGATAAATTGCTTCCATTCGTCGGCCGGCTTTGGCTTGCGGCCCACGTGGATACTGTCCCAAAGCGTGGCGAAACTGTCGTTGGCGCTCATGCAATGGTGGGGAAAATCATCCTTGCTCAGATAATCTCTCCATTGTCCCTTACGTTTACTTACCCCCTCCGCTAAGGCGTCTGCATCGGAGATCTGGTTAACGCGCTCCGCACGAATATCCGTAACCTCTACCCAGGTGCGGGCCAGGGATTTGTACATAAAGCGGCCCGGTGATTTTCTGTGTGGGTATTTGCGGGCCTTGAATTTGGCCCACTCAGCTGGAGATAATGCGACCACCTTTGCCCGTTCGCGTTCTGCTCCTGAGTAATAAGCGGTTGAGTAATAACCCACTACCACATTGGCAGGCGAAACGGTGTCATAAATAATATATGGCTCCTGTATCCATAGGTGATCGCCCACCTGATAACGTGCGTGGGCAGTTATTACTCCAGCAATCCCCATTTCAGTAATAAGCCGCCGCGATTGTGTTTTCAAATCCTGCTGCACCTTGAAGGCGTTCTCAGCTGTAAAGGCTATGGGTAATTGTTTAGTCATTATGTGCCGTCCATGCCGCCACCAGGCGCCGGGCCGCTGCCTCATTCCTTTGATTGGGCGGAATGGTGGCCAGGCCAATAGCGTTAAAAAAGTCGGTTTCTGTGGGTGTTGCTATTCGGTTGGCCTTGTCTCCTGGTTGCAATGCCCTACCCTGCAAATCTTCATGTTCCCACAATCTGGCCGCCTGCCATGTTACACCAGGTAGATTGTATTTAATATGCGTGGCCAGAACCTTCATAAATCCAGCGGATCCGGTACGCAGCGCCAGGAGCAAACCCCATTGATCACGATCATGGCAGATGAAGCAATCTATATTAACCCTGGTCGTATCATCATCATAGATCCACTGTTTATATTTCTGGCCATTCTTCAGGCCAGGTATCAGGTGCGTGATCTTCTCAAATAAAAGAGGCGTGTAAGTGTTCATCAAATCAATCTGTATGAATTCTGGCGGCGGCTGGAATAAAGTCATTTGCCGCAGAGCGTCGGTAGCTTTGCCATACTTGGCAAATACCAGTAACTCTATGTCCCCCACTTCCTGCACCTCTCGGCGCACGGATCCGGCCAGAAGCCCGGCAGTGATCATATTCAAAGTATTGAGTGTGGCCAGAATGCTAACGCCCAATCTTTCGGCGTCTTGTAGCTTGAGTTTTGTTTTCATATTATTTACCTCTTACGGTACAGGGGTTCGGCTCCAGCAGATCCGCATTCACCCACTCCGCGCGCGCGCTATTGCCCGTGGTCAATCTGGCCCAGCCAGAATCACAGGCATAGATTGTCAGCTTAGATCCGTTGGCCAGAACGGCGATGCGCTGATAGATTACACCAGGCCCACTACGTACATTCAGGGCGGTAGTGCTTACGTGGGCCACCGGGTTAGTTATGGCCAACTGTGTGCGATCGATCGCCATATCAGGGCTGGCCAGAATCTCGACCTCGTATTCTGGCCAGGGTGTAGGATCCTCGATCTGTGCCGCAGCTGTGCCGCCGGGCATAGGTATGGCGTCCTGGTATCGTCGCGTAAAAACGGGGGACAACATGCGCCAGCCAGAATACACCAGGGCGATTATGACGACTACGGCCAGAACGGATATGCACAACGTAACCAGAGTAAGTTTTTTGTTTGGGTTCATCGATTTACAACCTCTTCATGGTATGCGTGTCCCTTGCGGGTAATGCGTTTCTCTCTGCCTGATTTGGTTCTGACCAATCCATCGTTGATGTACTCGCCCTTGGCCAGAACGTAGGCGCCCGATTTTACCTCTTCAGCTGGCACATAACGCCGTACAGAATAGTAGATCTTTTCCGTGCTGCCTTCGCGCTTTATGCAGGTGGGATCGTTGAACCAATCGCCGGGGGTTACGTCCTTGATATGCTCTCTGGCCGCCTGCATGGTCAATCTGGCCAGATCGCTGATATGTTCATTGCCGCCAGAACTTGCACCGATTGCCCCCGGTGTGTCCTGGCTTAAGAAAAATCGGATTGTTTCTCGCCAGAATCTTTAGGTAGTGGGGGGAGTACATCGATCCCCACCTCGGTACAAAACATCTGGCGGTAGAGGGGGTCTGAGATCTTATAGGCCAGTTTGATTTTTTCTTCTATGGGTACATCCATTTGTTTTTCTGAGTATTCAGCGCCCAGGGTTGCGTACTGAGAAATTGAGGTTTCATATTCGCGCCGCTCATTGTTGATATCTTGCTGCATCTCGATCCGTGCAAAATCATCTCTAGAATCGGGCGAGGCCAGATAGGCCAGGCGCTGGATAACATTCCAGACGTTCGAAGCGATCCCGGCAACGGTCACAATGACAGATTGCCAATTGACTGCGGCCATAGCTGTGGCGCCAGAATTGGCGGACGCGGTTTGTGTGGCCGCCTGGCCAGAAACAATAATTTCTTGCACGGCCAACATAGAGGTAAGTACACTGAGCGCCATAAATACAAATGCGCCAATCAAATAGACGCTGTATTCTGCAATCGTTTTAGCTTTGGGCAGCCGGCCAAAGAGGGCGAGGTAGGCGAGGTCAACCACGACGCCGGCAGCGATGGCCACAGCCCAGGCGGTATCATTGTCTACGCCGGATAGTATTAGCTTGGGGCCAATCAATGCCGCGCTCAGCGCAACTACGATTACATTGGCCAGTACTTCAATGATGATGTAAAAAACATCTGTGAGGTTTTCGATCTTTCCTAAGTTTAAAAAAGTCATTGTATTACTCCCTGGATAGATTGTGCTTGATCATTGGTGATTACTAAAACATCCATCCCTAAAATAGATTGGATATGATCGGATAGCCTGGCGTCTACCCAATCCCTTTGGTATGAACTGCCGGCACTGATACAGGCTGTGCCATCGACGGCGCCAATGTATGCCAGATCCGCCGCAAATGCCTGATAGCTTTTTTGTGCAACATTTGTTTTTAGGAATTCTTGCAGCTCTGCAAAAAGAAGTTTTTCATTGTCAGAAACCTTAAGACCTTTAAAGACATTTAAGAAATTTTCTTTTTTCTGTTTTGTGTGTTCGGTTTTCGTACCGTTTTGGGTCGATTTTCGTACCGTTTTGGGTACGATTTCTGTACCGCCTGATGGTACGATTTCTGTACTGGTACGGAATTCGTACCCTTTATTGAGTGAGTATGAAAATGAATTCCCGTCCGGTTGGCGCAAGATATAGCCCCTGTCCAATGCATCATCAATAGCGTTTTTGCATGTCTCCCGGCTAGAGAATCCGCAGCCCTTCATGATCTGAGAAAAACTCATTTTGTCACTGGGTTTATGCCAGCCTATGGTATTTCTAGTAATCAAGCAAACAAGTTTCCATGTGCCGCCGTTGCAATCGGGCATGATGTATTTGAATGCATCATTGGGGAAAGCCGTATATTTACCTACGCCCTCGAACGGCCTGATGGGGGGATCTGCGCTGTAGGCGCTCTTTTCTTCGGTCATGGGGCGCCAGCCTCAGTTTTCAATAAAACATCGTCGAGCGTGCATTGTAGGGTTTCTGTAACCTTGCGCAATACTCTAAGATCAACACGGGCAAATGCTCCGCCCTTTATCCATTTCCGTGCTGTAACTTCTGATATACGCGCATTATAGGTTAACCACCGCAGCCTATCGGCCAGGGTGTCGCCCGCCCCGGCTGCATCTAGTGCGGCGCCGAGAGATACGGTAAAAGATAGATCGTTATTCATGATGGGATTATATAACTATTAAAGACGGCTTGTCAAGGTGGGCGCGTATTAATATCACATAAGTACCTTGACAAGCTAACTATATATTGATATAATTCTTATATTGATAAATCAAAACCACAGGAGCTAATGAGATGACGCACAAACAAAGCACGAACACAATAAAAAGCAAATTGCTACATAAAATCGGTTTAGAAGATGCCCTCAACATGGTTGCGGCAAAAGATGGAAAAGCCGATGTTTACGACGTGGCCAACAGGCTAGAGGCAAACGCCATTCATTCACCCGAACCGATTTTAAACGATAGTGACAAGCTGGAGTTAGCGAATTATATTCTTGATTACCATGTTGATTGGTACGAAGTTGCGGAAGCCTTGATAGAGAAAGTCGGGGTTGAGCCGTCCGGTGGGATGTACACAACGCGACAGCGCAAAAAGGCAAGAGAAGAAATCATAGAGGAAGGAGAGGAATAAATGCCCAATAAAAACATAACCCTGGAACTTGGCCGCATTCTGTGCACGGACACCGGCACCGCATGCCGGGTCATTCAGCAGCTCATAGAAGACCGCGTATCTTTTCGTTACGCCGCCAACGAGGAGGACGAAGAGTATCCCCATGTCGTGCATTTGATCGATGCTGGTAACCTGGTGGACGTGCACGGTCTCTTTGAAAAACCCATTGACCTTGCAATAGTCCGCGCAATCAATGCCGCCAATGCAACCGACTACGATCGGGATCCCGCCCACTCCCCCGAAGATCATCCAGATTCTCCACGCTACCAAGGATAAAACATGGAAACAAAAAATCTAACCACCCCAGAAATAAAAGGTTATAAAACCGCCTGGCTGAAATTTTTCAAGGCTTATCTATTTGATCAGGCGCTGGACATTAGCCAGAGTTTCGGCCAGCCCGTAGCCTATCAGTACGGCGGCCGCTACGCCAGGTTTAGCACAATCAGCCAGGGGAGTAAAACTCTTTTGATACTCCATGCGGAAAAGAAAAAATATGTGTTTATTGGTGGTGCTGCACGCCTCAAAAACCAGGATAGTATCTCTGTGTATTATTCTGAAACCCCGCTGAGCGTGCCCGTGATAGATCCGAAGCGCCCCCGCTTTTATCAACATCAACCGGAATTCGAGAGAGTGGCCAGGGCGGCTAATGGATATTTTAGCAGCCTTGAGGCGGCTCAATTTATGGCGCCAGGCGCATGGATGAAGATGATCGTCAACAAACACCCGGCCGCCCATGAAATTATGATCAAGCGCACTAATATCAAAGATAAGAACATTCGCAATGGATTGGTGTCTATGCTCAACCTGGAGCAGATAGACCCGAAGTACAAAGACATTGGCGAACTAACGTACGAATCATTGGAGGCTGATTATGGCAACGAGAGCAGATGAAGGTAAAAGCACGGGCGAGGATATGCCCAAAGACATGCGGGAAACAATCCCCACACCGTACCTGAGATCCTACCAGGTGCCGGCAGCTGGTATCAATACCACGATTACGCGCATGGATAAGGTTTGGATGTGGAATAAGTACGTCAACAAAATGAAAAAAGGCGTGGTTATTTATGTCACCAATCGAGCCGGTGAGGAGCTGCCGCAATACGTCAAGGCAAATTCCCAAACAATGATCCATGCTATTGGTGATGCGCTGGGCACGTTTGCCACCGCTGAATGGCCTGGCCGCCGGATCTGCTTATTTCCAACGCTTGAGACCTGGGGCGGTGACGAAAAAATGGTGATCCGCGCCCGCGCCATGGATCCGAAATTAGAGCCGCCCCAGGAGGAAGCGGCCGGCACAGAAAGCCCCTCAACCCAAACACCCTAAAGGAGCAGTCAAAAATGGAAAACACCTACAATCCGCAAACAAAACCTGTTCGTGTAGCCACAAAAGTAACCACACCCAAACCCCCGTTTGGTACCCTCTATTCTTGCCCATTGCCGCGTATGCAGCATGATAACCGGCCCGCCACCCGTATAGATTTATTCAGCTCAAATCGAGACGACGGGGAAATATGGACAGTACAAAAGCTAAGTGAAGAGGTACAGGGGCCTGGGTGGGTGCGCGCGCTGCCGGTTGAAATAAACGAGTATCAAGAATTTGATACAGACGCCGCCCTTGATTACCTGGCCGCCAATGGTTGGGAAGTGCGTAAGTTCTACCCCTACGGGGCCAGAGCATGGAAAGGTAAAAAGCGCCCGGTAAGACAAAAGGGAGCTATAAAAAAATTACGTGATCAAATCAGACTGGGCCGCCATTACGTGCGCCCGGATGAAGAGGGCGGCCAAACCCATGCCTTCAATTTGGCATTCGATTTATAAGGATTACTATCCCCGGCCTGGAGCGATTTGGGCCGGGGGAGGAGTAAGATAATGTTTGAAAATATTGTACTAATCTTCATTTTGATCTGGCTTGTGTGCATAATATTGGCAATGCTTGCCGGGATTGGCTTTGTGATGCTCGACGTTTTTTACAACAAAGACGGCGTTTTACACGTAGCATTTTTTACATTCTATTGGTGGAGCGATGTACGCGGGCTTGTCAAACCTTCCCTGTTCAATTATGAAACCGGCATAGAGGATCAACCATACACAAAAAAACTATGGTTGTTTTTCGTGCCCCTGAGTTGGTGAATGATGGCCGCCACATGCAAGCCTTGCAAGCGCCGCCGCGATCTCCTATGCACACACCCCGCGGCCAGGCTGGTAACTTTCAATAAACAATCGATCAAGGGCCCGTTACATTACGATCTCAAGCGCCCTGGATGGTGCCCGAAATTGCACCCGGCAAAAATAAAAGAACGAAGACGCTATAAAAAACGAGGTAAAAAGAATGGCTAAACAAATAAGCAACACGCCGCCAAAAACAAAAGTAGAGCTGCCCGCCGCCTGGCTGGATCGCCCGGACATGGCCGCCAATTGTGCCGCCCTTGTGAAGTACTGCCAGGACCATGGGGTGGAGATCAAATTGAAATTTGGATTTCTGGCCGTACGTGGGCCTGGGCGGTCGTTTTCGTACGTGTACCTGCAAACAAACTTAGAGCCGGTCGTATCTATGGCCGGATTTATTCAATCTCTTGAAAAGAGAATACCAGATCTAAAGGGAGTATGACCATGAACCAGGGAAAATTAAATGCAGCAGTTGATAAGATGGTGTTTGCGGATGATCCGCCGGAGGATCTACCAGTTCTAGAGGTGCCGTATGATCACCGGGTAGATCCGGTATATCAGGCGCTCAAGCGTGCCGCCATAACTGTGGCGCTTGTGATCGTCGCGCTTTTGTTTTATATGGCCGTATGATAGAATAATTTCGACAGGTGGGGCGGGACTAAGACCGCTCTTGCCTGGTGCGCCGGTAGGCGGTAGCCATACGCTTACCGGCTATTTTATTTAACCGGAGCCATGGCCCCCGGCTTATTCTGTGATATGCTGTTAAGTAGTTTTCTAACCAATCTAACCAAAAGGAGTACTATTATGAAAACTATTTTCAAACCCAGCTCAATTCTTTTCTTGCTCATGTTCATTTTTGCATCATTCTTGTTCATGGCCTTCGATGGCCCAGAGGATGCATTTAACGCCACCCAATGGGTGCTTATCTCATCCGTGGCCATGCCGGTGCTGGCCCAGGTTGTGAAGGTCTACCGGGCCCGTGGTGGCCATAAAATCTCAGGCCAGACAATCGATTATATTGTCATGGGCGCATCCCTTGTAATGGTATTTGTTTGGGGTTCCGGCCTCAGTTATGTACAACTCGAAGCCCCTGTATTTACTGACATCCTCCCCGATAATATTAACATTGGTCTCGCTTATGCTGGCGCTGTACTTGGCGGCCTTAGTTCTATTTTCGGCCGTGCCTATCTCTGGTATACAGCGCTCAAGATTACAATCTTCGATCGTGTTCCTTGGTTGAAACCCTAATTAGTGGTATATTTTTATTAGGTGTTTTTTCAACTCCTCAGTATTAGCAGGGCGCCGTTTGCGGATTCGGCGCCCTGCCGTTTAAGTATTGCCCTAAAATATCATTATGCTATAATGAAAATATTCAACAGGAGCATTATTATGAATGCAGCGCTATTAAGCAAAAGTCACCGCCGGCGATTGGGCGGCGTTTTTTCTCCACTGGATCTATCCCCCGCATTGTGGCTAGACGCCAGCGATATAACCACCCTGTTTACAGATTCGGCCAAAACAACGCCGGTTACTTCAGACGGTGACGTGGTAGGCGCATGGGCTGATAAATCAGTAAACGGGCGGGATGTGCTACAAACAGTTACAGCAAAAAAACCATTATATAAAACTGGAATACAGAACGGGTTAGCCTCTATCTTAGGTGATGGGGTAGACGATTGTTTGTCCACTGCTTCGGTGGCAACCGCAACAACCCCGTTTTTAATGTATGTAGCGAGGCCGCTGTCTGGTGTTTCGGGTGAATATGTCCATGATGGAAAATCAACTGTATCATTTGGCGGTTTTGTAAGTTCGTATGCTTCACCAAACGTTGTAATCAAAATGATTACTGGGCCACTCGCAGCGCAGACAGTTGTTATGAGTGATGCGGCATTCTCTAACTACGTATTCAGAAAAAACGGGGCAAGTTCATACTACAGAAAAGACGGAACGCAAACTAACATAGTCGCCGATATGGGGACAACAGAAATTAATGGTTTGGTTTTAGGAGCAAGGGGCGACGGCACGTTATCGACAAACATGTATTTTTCAGAGGTAATTTTATTTTCAGATGCACCCAGCGCGGACAATATTTTATTGCTAGAGAATTACATGAAAACAAAGTGGGCGACACCATGACAACAGACTATATATACCGCATAAATATTATTATAACCTTAGCCGATAGCGATGATTTTAATCGGATATGGACGCTCTTAGGCCCAGAAGGAAATAGCGAAATAGATACTTTTGGTGTGGATTTATCATCAAATGGAATAGCGCCAGCAACACATAAAGGAATTAGCACAGCGGCCACAGAGTTTATGCATTCTCATATAATCGGGTCGTTTGCGCAAGAGTTGGCAAGTATGATAATGAGCGTTCAGGAATACGCCCTA
Organism: Planctomycetota bacterium; assembly: GCA_023143375.1. Classification (GTDB taxonomy): domain Bacteria; phylum Planctomycetota; class Phycisphaerae; order Sedimentisphaerales; family Anaerohalosphaeraceae; genus JAFGKL01. The sequence continues at coordinate 8,669 of JAGLHQ010000102.1, read as the reverse complement.
AACGATTGGGATTCATTTTTGACTTCCAATAATCTAAAAGTAATACAACCGGAGGCAATCGATGGCTAAAATAATAGCAGATATAGATATTTTGATTCGTTATAGGGGTGGCGCGGTTGTCGATGTGCGCCAGGTAAGCGAGGACGATAAAAGCGTTTTTGATTTTGGCGATGCGTTAGATTTATTAGATCCAGCAGGAAAGAGCGACGCGGATAAACTTGTTAAAAAGGTAATCAAAGCACTTGAAAAATAAGATTGAATTGCTTTCAGGGAAGCGATTCCCAAAAGAGAGAGATAACCACATAATCGCCTGTAATGCTTACTTGCGTATGGGGCCGGGTCGGTCTATGACGAAGCTATTAAAGCATTGGGACGATAGGGGGACGAAAGGGGGATATAAACCACCAACAAAGACTAAAAAAACATTGGGCCATTGGTCGTCTAATTTTGACTGGGCGGGGCGCAAAAAGGAATATGACGCCAGGATAGAAGACGAAGAAAACGCCGCTCTGGATGAAGCCAACCAGCGCGCACGCGAACGCGTATTACGGGTAGGCGCGGCATTAGATTATAAGCGCATTGAAAGATTAGCCAAATTATTAGACCGCCTCGAAAGCATGTTAGACGAATATTTAATTATGGAAGATGCCAAACAATTAGGCGGCCACCTGGGAGAGCGTTACGATTTTGAAAGATACAATAGCTCCCTAATTAGCGACATACGCGGCATATACGACGACCTGGCCAAAGAGACCGGCGGCCGCGTTCGCATGGTAGAGACCGACGTAACAACCGACGGCGATAAATTAGAGTTTATTGATATCGTGGCAGCCATACAGACGGCCAGGGAAGAGGTAAACCAGGAGAAAAAAGATCATGACGATGATAGAAGAAAATAGTAAACATGATGGGCAGTGCCTGTGTGCCGCGCCAGATTGCTTAGAGTGCCTGGCGGTGAAATTGAGGCCGCCTAATATAGTACCGGATGATTATATAGAGCCGTTAATGAATGCCATTGGTGGGCAGCTATTGGAGACACCATATTCAAGATTCGGAAACCCGACACAGGCACAAATAGAATCAATAGAAAATATATTACTTGCTTTAGACGCCCCCGAAGCCATATTGCAATTTAAGAGCGGCGAAAATATGTTAATAAGCCGTTGGCGATTAGGCCAGATAGTTAGAGCCAATCCCAGGTTAGTGCCCGTCGGTTATAGTAAATTTATGGGACGGGAGCACAGCCAATGACATATTTTTTAACCGAATTGCCGGCCGATGCAAACACCAATGAAATCATAGAAAAAATAAATGAGATTATCGCGGCCAATAACGATAATATTTCTAAATTGAGATATGTGGAACGATGTGGAACGTGTGCCAGTGGGGTAGCGATGCCAAACGAAAGCATGTATTGTCACGAACGCAGCGAAAAGGTAGATAAGTTGCAGGTTTGCAATCAATACGACGGCGGCGAATGATGAATAGGCAGATAAGAGCTATGAGTTTGTGGAGAATGCGGCATTGCATAAAGGCGCTCAGACATATGCGTTATGGTGGTACGGATATCCCGCGTGGGTATTATGCATATGTTGATTATTGCAATCTGAGAATGATTGCACGTGCAGAAGATGGCACGCGGGCGCATATTGATTTGATGGAATTGGGCCATTTGATTATAGCGGCCAATGAATGACCAGGCCACCAAACAGGAATACGCCGAAGAGATCGCCCGGTGTATCGAAACCCCCCGCTACTTTATCGAAACCTACGTAAAAATCCAGGACAAAGTAAAGCGCGGTTGGGTACCGTTTACGCTGTGGCCTGAGCAAGTGCGGGCCTACAATATTATTAGATCCAATAAAAAAGTGGTCATACTCAAGGCCAGGCAGCTGGGGTTAACCTGGCTGGTGCTGGCTGATATCCTTTACGAAACCTTATTCAATCCAATCAGCACGGCGCTAATGTTTTCACGCCGCGACACCGAGGCCATAGCATTATTAAATGATCGTTTCGCTGGTATGTTTAAGCGGCTGCCCGAATGGATGAGACCCGAAGCGTCGAATATAATCATTGAAAAGGATAGCGCCCACCTATTACAGATCTCCAACGGCTCCACCGTGCGCGCATTCCCAACCACCGGCGGCGATAGTTACGCCGGCACCTATGCCTTTGCGGATGAATTCGACCTGGTGCCCAATCAACAGGAGATGTTAACCGCCGTCGAACCGACCATAGAGGAGGGCGGAAAGCTCGTATTATTATCAAGGGCCGACAAGAAAAAGCCCATGAATATGTTTAAAAATATTTATAAAGCGGCCAAGAAAAAAGAGAATGATTACACGGCTGTTTTCCTCCCCTGGTTTGCTCATCCCGAACGATCAGCCGAATGGTACGAAAAAAAGAAACAATCGGAAATGAGCACCAAAGGCACACTAGACGACCTGTTAGAACAATACCCGGCCACAGATTTAGAAGCGCTACAGGGCCGCACATTAGACAAACGCATACCGCCGACATTCTTAAACCGCTGCTACATCGAAGAGGATCCCTTAAGAGATTTGCCGAACGGCTGCCCGTGGGTGCCTGGCCTGGCGATATTTCAGCCGGTGGATCTGCGTAAGGATAAGGGGGGTAACCTTGCTGAGCGTTACGCGATCGGTGCGGATCCGGCCGAAGGTAACCCGACCAGCGACCCCAGCAGTTTTACCGTGTTGAATGCGAGGACGGGCGAAGAGGTGGCCACGGTGAACGGGCGGATACAAACTACACAATTCGCCAGGTACATAGATACGATCGGCACATACTACAATCGGGCCGCCGTCCTGGTGGAGCGCAACAACCACGGCCACGCGGTAATTGGATGGCTATTAGAGAATTCTTACTTGCCAATGTTAGAAGGATACGAGGCCCTACAGGAGGGCAACGTATCCAATCAGGACAGAAAAATTATTAAGTATGGCTGGTTCAATAATCAAAAAGGTAAAAGTTTGTTGTATAATGCAGTTACCGACGCCTTCAGGGATGGCGACGTATTGTTACATTCATTCGCCACATACACGGAATTGGCCAGTATCGACGGCTCCACGCTACTGGCCCCCGAAGGAATGCACGACGACCGGGCCGACGGGTTCTCGCTCGCCGTCGTGGCCGTAAACATGCTGGTGAACAATTGGATAATGGGATAAACAAAATGCCTGATAATAATAGCAATGTAATGTTTTACGATGGCAGCAGAAAAGCTATCAATATAGAAAACCTCCCCCCTGAAGCATGGAAAATATTAAGCGGCGGCAGCCGCGATAATTCAGAGCTTGAAATACTCCGCAAGGTTGTACCCTGGCTATATGCTGGCGTTGAAGAACGGGCGGGCGCTCAAAAGAATATGCCGTTTGTGATCCTCGACGATCGCGGCGAAGAGTTCGACACAAGCGAAAATTATCAAAATAAATTGGGATGGTGGCCGGATCCGTTCATACAATTGTGGCTAATCGAAGCCTGTTTAACCCTGCCTGGCCGGGCCTATTTCTTTAAGCAGCGATCGAAAAGCGGCACTATGCTGGGCTTGCAGTACATGCTACCCAATTCAATAGATCCTAAAATAGATCAAGAGTTAGGGTTACAGAAATTTATCAGGCGCATACCTGGTCGCACCGATCAGGATCTAGATCTAGATGAGGTTGTATATTTTTGGGGGCCAGATGAAACAGTAGAGATAGGCCCCCCCACACAATCAAAAGGTATTGCCTCTATGGGCGCCGCTGGGGTCACGATGAATGTTGACCAGTTCGCGGCACTGTTCTTTAAGCGCGGCGCGATCAAGGCCACGCTATACAGCACCCCCCGCACAACCTCACCAGAAGAACGCGGCCGCCTGCGTAATTGGCTTGACGGTTTTCTTGGCTCTAATAACGCCTGGCGAACTATGGTATTAAACGCCGACCAGGTAACCGCAGAAACGATCGGGGAGGGGATCCAGGAATTAGCCAACACAGAACTAACTACAGAAAAGCGCGAAGAGATCGCCGTGTCGTTGGGGGTGCCCATGTCGCTATTGTGGGGGAAGTCGGCCAACCGTGCCACGGCGCGCATTGATGCTAAGAAATTCCATGAGCGCATGGTACAGGCCAATAAGCCAATTGCCACAGTATTAAACCAACAGCTGTTCAACCCCCTGGGATTTACCATCGAATTCAGACCTGAAAAGCTGGAGATATCGCAAGAGGAAGAGGTGCAGCGCTCAGGCGCCCAGGTGAATTTAACACGCGCCAATTGGCCGCCGTGGATAGCTGCCCAGACGACAGGTTACGATTTGCCGGAGGGTATGACCTGGGAAGAATTCAGATTAGAGGTAATGGCCTGGATGGAATTCAAATCAAGTCTAAGACCCGAACCGGGCGGCGGATTTGGCCAGGATGAGGGCGGCGCTGTACAGGTGGGCGACGATGATTCGGACGCCGATAAGTCGGTGATATTGGTAGATCCCAAACAGGCGCGCACGCTCGCGGCGTGGGAGAATCACGCGATCAAATCATTTAGAACCAAACAGCCAATCAAAGGGACAGAAAACGCGGCGGCCTTTGATGTACACGGAAATGTACCCGCGTTAATGGTGGCCGCGATCGGTAGCGCATTGGGACGCGTTACCAGTATCAAGTCCATTCAATCGGTATTTGCAAACGTTGACGAATGGAGAGAATACCCATGAGAGATAAAAATAAAATAACTTCCTACGAGCACGGATGGATCCTTAGAGCATTTGTAAGCACTCTGTTTTTATTTGTTGTCGTGTGTTTGGTGGCGGTCGTCGTTTCTCTGATGCCGTTTGATCGACAACACAAACCAGCGGCACAGGTTTACGTAGCCGCCGACACCGTACCAATTGATACGCGCTGGCTGGGTGAATGGCAGTCAAACGGTGGAAGAGTTTATATATCCATAAATGAAAGTATCTATCAGGGACGTGTAGGCGCCGTTACGTTCGCCTTTACACCGTCACTGGGCCATGAATTTGCATATGCAATTGTAGAGATTCGCGGCATTTATTATAGTACGGTGTTTGAATTGTTCGACGATTGCATCATTGATCCCGTGATGGATCTAATCAAGATTTGCCGATAAGTGAGTGGTGTCAGTGTGGATTATCAACAGTACATATTAATATGGGCGGCGTTGCTCTCGCCGTTTTATGTCATGGGATTTGTGTTGACCATAGCGATTACCGGTTACATAATCCGAAGAAATGAGCGCGAAAAGAACTATGAAAAAAAACGATCTAAGCGGATCAATTAAGGAGTACCAATATGAGTAACACAATTGTAAAATCATCCGGCGTAAAACCCCTGGTCGCAACGGCCGGTGTAATAGCAGCAAATGAATTTGGCACCAGCTTTGCAATTCCCCTGTATGGGGCAGAGAGGAGCTTAAGCGGCGAAATATTAGGCACCACACTAATAGCCACCGGCACCGCGCTTATTCAGGCCACCGGCAACCTATTATTTTTTAATGCGGATCCAGAATTAACCATCGGCGACGCAGATTTAGACGCGGCCGCAAAATGGAAAACCGTAATTGGTTGGATCCCGATAGCGGCCGGTGATTGGTTCGAGCCGTCCGGCGGCGGGTTGGGCGCCGTTGCCCATGTGAATACCCCGTTGGCGTTTGATAGCCTCCAGAACATTTACGCCGCCTGGTTCCATGAACTGGCCACCGGTATAGGCGCGGATGAGGTTTTAGACTGCCTCATAGAATATCGTATTGAGAAATAAACCCCATGGTTAAGCGCGTAAGTCTGACCGGCGAAAACGATCTGAACGCAAAAGACAAGGATACCAGCGAAGAGTTAATAGCGGTCTTCATGGCCGCGGCTTTTGTGGATCAATACGCTGAGCTGGTGGACGACCTCGACGAAGAGGCCCCCGTCGATCCCGGCCCAGACTTTTGGCAAAAGTGGACGACCTTCTTTTTATCCTGGTGGATTGGGCAGCTAACCGGCGAAGCGCTGGCCAGTGCCGGGAACGCCTCCGATATCTCAGGCGTGGGGGTAGACTTTGATGAGGTCGCAGCACAGGCAGAGAATTGGGCCAGCTCCTACGCGTTTAATCTGGTCACGGGCATAAACGAGAACACACGCCAGGCGCTACAGAGAAGCCTATCAAATTTCTATGCCGATAAGATAGATTTTGAAGGATTGGTAAAGAGCCTCATACCGCAATTCAGCCCGACCAGGGCAGAGAGTATCGCAGTAACCGAGACCACGCGAGGCTTTGAACGCGGGTTAGATATCTACGAAGACGAATTAGTTAAGCTCGGATTTAGAACAGATCGAAAATGGCATACGCGCGAAGATGAAAAGGTATGCGTGATCTGTGAGCCGAACAATAATAAACTTAGAAACCGCGACGGCTGGACGGTAGCAGCGATACCGGCCCACCCGCGTGATCGATGCTGGACGGAGATAGTAGTAGTGACTGTAAAGAGTGTTCTATCATTGCTTGATTTGTCGGCATTCAAAACAGACGCCAAGTCTTTGGTCAATGAACTTTACGGTGATCAAAGAACTATAGGGCCTATTTATATAGCAGCAGGGAGCTGAGTTATGACTACCGTAGGAAAACTTATGTTGAAAGTAGCTAATAGACAGAAAGCAGTACATACAAAAATAGAGGCTTTGATGCTTGATTCCCTTGACGTAGGCGACCCGGAGACACCAAAGGCCGAAAACAAAAGCACATATAAAATATGCGCGTATTGCGGCAATGATGCGGCGCCCCATATACAGGGGAATTGTCACGGGTGCGGATCTGGGCGCGAAAAGATAGAAGACCGCGAAAAGGAAATATTGCACCAGGCGGCGCCGAGGCAATGCGAAACGATGAGCCATATGTCTACTGGTGGCTACAATGTGATAATTAACAATAAAATCAACCAGGATGATTTTATTGATGCAATGAGGCATGCGCTTGATGAATAAAATAAACTGCCCACATTGCCAAACAACGGCAATAGAAAACGCCGATGAATTGGCGGCGGGCGACCACAAATTTATTTGTAAGAATTGCCAGCACCGATTTGATTTTAGCGTGTTGGTAGGTGTGACGGAAACCATTAGCTGGCGATTGCTGGCCGTGTCCTATCGCGCCCTATCTATGATCGTGGCCGAAATGGGCCGGATATTAGAAGAGGAAAAATCATAATGTCAGAAGAAATAAAATATAGGGAGCCTTTTGCTGATTTGCCTCGCTTGCCACGTATGGATTGGGAGCATGCCGTAAGCGCTGGCCGCGTTACGAATGCAATTAAATTCAATCGCTTTGCTTATATAGATGTTGGTACCGGCACTGGCGGCACCGTTGGTACGGCGTACACTGACTTTTGGAGCGCGGGAGGGATTTATCCATTTCAGACGGCGGCCTTTCAAATGAGAATTAGGGCCGGGGGGAATGCAAATGATACTGCATTGGGGACAGGGGCACAAAAGATAAGAATTCAATACCTAGATTATTTAACATGGTCGATTGGCTTTGTCGATTTAGTTACTGCTGGGGCAAGCGCCAGCAGCCCCACGGTAATACTTGGCGGGGCAATTCGTTTTATTCGTGCTTGGGTCGAAGAGGTCGGCGCCTACGGGGGCCAGAATGCCGCGCTTATCGAAATAGAAACAACGGGCGGCGCAAAAATCGGAGAAATACCGATCGATACAGACGTAGACGGGGACGGATTATCACAAACGGAAATGTCACACTTTACGACCCCCGCGGGGTGGGTGGCTACAATTCAAGAACGATCCATAGATGTCGTGGCCAATAAGGTAGCCTCGTTTTGGTTCTGGAGACGCGAGCGCGCCGACGTGATAGTCGCACCATTTAGCGCACGTCGAGAAATAACGAGGAGGCCGGGCGTAATTGGGGAGGCGCAACACGCATCTGGCATTATAAATATTCCAGAGAAAACAGATATCTGGTGGTCTATGAAGGCCGCAGCAATCAACACAGTGGCACAAATAGATTACGAAATTTATCTCCAGCGTAACTATAGCTTGGATTGACGCCCCCCGTCATTTGCTCTATAATGTTTTTAACTCAATAAATTAGGGTCGCACTTTTGCCCCAATGGCCGCGCAATTGCCCCGCCATGATAAAAAGTCACACCCGCCAGATAAGGCCGCCAGAAGATCGCCCGCCTTTGCATGGCGGGTTCATTGTTTTAAAAGGGTTTCTTATGCCTACCAGCTTATCAGATGCCGTAGATATGGTTCACGAACAGTTTTACCAACAGCGGCCCCCGGCCCAGCGTGTAGTATCCCAGGCCGATGCCTACGTAGTTGAAGTATTCGAAGATCACGTAATCGTTAGCGCGGGAAATGGCGTTTATTACAAAGTCGCTTATAGCCCCGACGGTGACGACGCCGTGATATTTGCGGATCCTGCTACCTGGCAGGAAGTCGAGAAGGAAACCGAATGGGTGGCCAAATCAATACGGCAAAGCATTTTGCAGGTCGGACGCAATCCGCTTAAGTCTATTGCCATCGATGAAGCAACCGACGAATGGCGCGTAGGGAATTACATAGTATTGTTTGGCGATGAAAAGAACACCGATCTAACGGGGGAATGGTTTACACCCGATACCGTTTTAGAATCTGAATACACCCAAAAGAATTTATTGATTGT
>JAGLHQ010000101.1 GCA_023143375.1 Planctomycetota bacterium | reverse complement strand
GCGTCTATTGTACTAATACATTTTGTAATTGGGATATGAACATCTGCAAGATCCATCAGGCCGGTATCGACCTTGGTAACCTGAACAATGCTCATTACACCTAACGCAACCGTCAGCAGCAGAACAACTGCAAAGCCTAAGGATATTTTTTTTCCTACTGTCATTTGATTTGCCATTTTTAAGTCTCCTATATTACATTTTGATTTGGTTAAATATTTTACATACTCCCCAATCCTGAAAGGTCTTCCCCGCCCAATACCTTATCGATGTCCAGCAATATCTTGACGTCATCGCCTATCTTGCCCATGCCGCTGATGAAATCGGTATCGACAGTAGAGCCGAACTGAGGTGCGTCCTCGATCTGCTCTTGTTTGATATCCAGAACTTCCTGAACGTGATCGACAACGATGCCGGTCTGGAATGCTCTTTCGCCCTGGGTGATCTCGACGACGATGATACAACTCTGTTCGGTTCTTTCTGCTTCTTCCATCCCGAACTTCAAACGAAGATCGACGACCGGGATAACCTGCCCGCGTAGATTGATAACTCCCTTTACAAACATCGGCGTCTGAGGGACGTTGGTAATCTCCATATACCCGATGATCTCGCGGACCTTAAGTATCTCCAGCCCGTACTCCTCGTTTGCAAGGGCGAAGGTAAGGTACTTACCTTCTTTTTGAAGTGATGTGTTCTGGACGACTTCGTTTACGACAGCCGTCCGCACACTTTCTGTGCTTTGTTCCATAGTATCTCCTTTAGATAAAACGGTTTATTACTATTTAATTTTATTTCGCAGCTTTTGTCGCAAGACCTGACAGGGTGTTTTTTACAACGACTCTCTCACACGAGAACTGCGACGCATGTACTTCGTGTTTTTGCGCGGCGGATATAACAACTTTCTTTCTGGATGGGTAAAAATTCTGGCGTTTCTAGTGGTATTTCCCGATAAACCCCCTCTAGGTGGGCAAAACTGCCAATATGGTAAGGGGATTTTCTTTGAAGTATTTAATGCCATGATGAAATTTTATGCCGAATGGTCCGATAACCCCCCACGAGATCCCCTAACTGCTTTGTAGCAAAGGACTAAAGCAATTTAATGACTTTATTAAAAAAGCCGTTACGGGTTACCCCGCAACGGCTGGTGTATTTATATATGCAGCAAATTGTTGCTATTGCATTGCGTTTGCTATCTCTGCTTTGGCGTCTATCGTTGCCTGCTCAATGCACTTTTCCCAGTTATCGCCAAACTGTTCTTTGTACTGGTCCTTCTCATAAGCGTATATGATAGAACGAGATGCGTTTATGAGAGCTCCCATGCCGTCATCGTTGCAGAATCTGAGACAATCTTTTGCGGTTGCTCCCTGTGATCCGTAGCCTGGGACGAGGAACCATACGTTTGGGAACTTTGCGCGAAGCATCTTAGTCGCTTCCGGAGCTGTTCCGCCTACTACCATGCCTATGTTGCTGTATCCGTCGCCTCCAAGACGTTTCGGCTGGGCCGCGATTAGGCCGACCTGATCTGCCAATATCTCATACATTTTCTTGCCGCTTGCGTCAGCAAAGTCCTGTATCTCAGCGGCGCTTGGGTTCGATGCACGCACCCAGACGAATACACCCTTGCCCTGATCGTTTGCGACGTCGGCGAATGGCAGTATTCCGTCAGTGCCTGCGAA
>JAGLHQ010000100.1 GCA_023143375.1 Planctomycetota bacterium | reverse complement strand
GTCTCTACGCCGAGTGCGTCTGCTTCGCTGATAAGTGAATAGTATGTCTCAACGCCTTCCCAGAGGTACTTCTCGAAGTATGCGATGTTTATCTTTACAGCAGGGACCAGAGGGGCTACGATTCGTATGACCTTTGTGCTAAAGTCAAAAATAGCGTCGATCGCGGCTCCAATATCGTTTTCATCGTTCATTGCCCGATGTTCGCGTATTTGTACCGGCAGTCGGCTGTATACCGGATCGATGCCTACTACCAACGGTGTGCCTTTGGCCTTTACTGCCTGACACATCCTGTCACCAAAATTACTTGCCACAAAAAACTCCTTTCGGCTCAAAGTGATTTATGTCACTTTGAAAAATCAAAAATTAAATATCAAAATGCAAAATTATGGAATCAGCCTTTCGGGCGTATTGCCCATCCGGCTGAGGCTTTTAAATTCTGCGTGTGCTAACGCACACCCTACGATGCCATTGCCTGCAAGGGACAATTAAAGTGTCCAAAAAGGTTGATAAAGCTCGTTAATTAACTTTTCAAAAACGATAAGGGGGCTATAATAGCAATACTTTCGTCGAACGGCAAAACAATTCGGATTATTTTATGCAAACTGATAAACAAAATAATAACACACAACCAGACCAGCGGCCAACGGGTGGTAAGATAAAGTGGACCAAGAATAAATACGAGGTGATATTTGCGATAGTGCTGGTAGTTATTTTGCTGGTGGTGCTGTTTACCGTAAAGCCGGGCAGGTATAAACCGTTCAGGAGCGATGGCAGCGATCTTGTTTCTCCGTATCTGACACATAGGCTTGCGCCGGAGTTTTTGAATAATGTTCAGCTCGATGAGCCGTTCGATATGGTTATCGAGCAGGACGGGATCAACGATATTGTTTCGCGGATAGGGTGGTTTGACGATTCGGGTAAGGTTACTGTTTCTGCACCGTCGATCGTGTTTCGGCGGGACGTGTTTTATATCATGGCAACGGTGAAAGTTGCCTGCGTTCCTACGGTGGTTACGATAATCGCATCGCCGTCTGTCGATAATGGAATGATCATTTTTAATCTGCGGAAAGTGAAGTTCGGTTCGATGCCGATGACGGCGGTGGCGAAAAAGATCGTGCGAAAGATGGTCGACGAGCAAATGGCAGATGTTGCCGAGGACGACACGCAAAAACGATTCTGGCGGGCCCTGCTGGACAACGAACCGTTTGATCCGTCGTTTACGGTTTATGACAGTCAGATAAAAATAACAAATGCAACGTTTGAAAAGCAGAAACTAACAATAACGATCATGCCCATACCGGAAGAGTAATATTTTAAGCTGAAAACTATTGAGGTCAAAGATTAAAATTGGCGAATATAATTGTGTTGAAGCTTGTGTAGTTCCATACGACATTGATTATCCTGTAGTGGCTGGCTTGGTTGCAACAGCAGTTTATGAACGGAACTGTCGATGCGGTATCGAACATGTCGGCAGTACGGCAGTGCCTGGGTGCGATGGGAAGGGAATAATTGATCTTGCGTTATTGTATGAAGATGGCGGTTTAGAAGAATCCAAACAGATGTTAGCCGATATGGGATTTCAACAACAGCCGCACAGAGATCCGTTTCCTGAATCTCGTCCGATGAGGGTTGGTTCGTTGGAGTTTCATAATAAAGTTTTTCAGTTGCATGTACACGTTATCGAACAGTCGAGCAAGGAGGAAGTCGAACTGATCAGGTTTCGCGATATGCTTAGAGCCGACACAACTTTGAAGCAGGACTATATCAATGCTAAAGTGCAAATCTTAGACGATGGTGTTATTGATTCCAGTGAATATTGTATTGAAAAAAGCAGATTTGTAGAGAAAATATTGGGCCGTTAGGTGATATTTTTTAGATGTTTTTCCAGTTCGGGTAAATCATTTTCTATTACTGCCCAGACGATATCGACATCTATATCAAAATAGCCGTGAACAAGAATGTTTCGCATTCCGATTATCTTCGGCCAGGGCACCTCGGGGTGGCTATCCCTGAACTCATCTGAAATCTTTGCGACGGCTTCGCCGAGTATTAGCAGGTTGTGGATCATCCATGTTTGTATGAGCTCGTCTGACTTGAAAGCCTCTTTGCCTCGATTTGCATATTTTTTGATTCGCTCAATTGCGTCAACAATATCCAACAGCCGTTCTGAGTCGTTTCTCATAGTGTTATTGCCTCGTCGAGTACGTGCTGTCGTATTCTTTTTTTCAGGCTGTTGGGGGTGACTACATCTACGTGTGTTCCTAGTAATTTTTCGAGGTCATATAACAGTCCGCCGAGGTCGAGCAGGCTTCTGTTGGGTTCGAGGTCAACGAGGAAGTCGATATCGCTGTTTTCGTCGGCTTGCCCCCTTGCAACCGAGCCGAATACACGCACATTGCCTGCGCCATATTTTTCTGCTAATTGCAGAATGGCTTGTCGGTGCTGAGATACTAAGTCGTCAATGCTCATAAAGGATACCTTTTAATAAAACCTATAAAGACAGTTTATGTTTCGGCGTATTTGATGTCAAATATAAATTATTGCTTAAAATGACAGGTTTTTGGGTGTTATAGAAAAAAACAGGTGACTGGTTGCGGTTATTTGGGTAAACTTGTTTTAATGAATGAGGATTTTTTTAAAGATAAAGATGTATTGGTTATGGGGCTTGGTCGGTTTGGCGGGGGGGTTGACTGTGCTAAATTTGCATGCGATAGCGGGGCTGGCGTAACTGTTACCGATCTTGCAGACGAAGAAGCACTGGCGGCTGCGTTGGAAAACCTTGAAGGGTATGACATTCAATATGTTCTTGGCGAGCATCGGGAGAGCGATTTTGAGAATAACGACATCATTATAGTAAACCCTGCGGTTAAGCCGGGTAACAAGTTCGTTGCCATCGCAGAGGCAGCGGGAAAGATCATCACCTCGCAGATCGAACTTTTCTTTGCGTTATGCCCGTGCAGGATCGCAGCTATCACCGGTGCTAACGGCAAGAGCACTACCACAGCACTTACGCATCATATATTAAGCAATGCCAAGGGTGGGGCATACGGCAAAGTATGGCTAAGCGGTAATATCGGCAATCGTCCATTGCTGGGCTTGCTTGGCGAGATCGGTAGCGATGACATTGCGGTTCTTGAGGTCAGCAGTTTTCAGGCCGAGCAGCTTGCCCGCAGCGGGCAAAGCAGCTATGCGGCACTTATAACCAACCTGACTCCGAACCACCTGGATTGGCATGGGAGCTTTGAGGAATACTGCGGTGCTAAGGAAAATCTGTTCTCTATGCAGACGCCTGACGAAAGCGATCCGTGTGTTTCGATATTTAATGCAGAAGACGACATCACCGCAGATTGGTTTGAAAAGTATCACAGCCAGAAGGGTAGGCGGGCGCTTAAGTTTTCGGCGGCGGATGTTACCGATTCGCTTAAGGAGCATTTTAAACTTGCGGGTAAGATGAATCTGTCTAACCTTGCGGCGGCGGCTTGCGTGGCGAGAAGTTTCGGGTTGGATGACGAGAAGATCGCGGGTGTGCTGGATGGTTTTGAGGGGCTGCCGTGCCGGCTTGAGCTTGTGCGCGAACTTGCCGGGGTGCGGTGGTATAACGATTCGATATCGACTACGCCGGTAAGCACGATCGCTGCGATAGAGGCGTTCGACGATCCGAAGATACTTATCGCCGGCGGATATGATAAAGGTTTGCCGTTCGATGAGCTTGGCAAGGCGATCGCCAGAGAAGTTAAGGCAGTAATTTTGATCGGGGTTACCGCAGATAAAATCGAAATCGCCATCGGCGAATGCACCGATGTCAAATGCGCAATAGAAAGGGGTTGGTCGATGGCTAGTGCCGTTGAGCTTGCCCAAAAACATGCAGAAAAGGGTGATGTTGTTTTGATGAGCCCTGCGTGCGCCAGCTATGACATGTTTGCCAACTTCCGGCAAAGAGCGGATGTGTTTATTGACTATGTCGGTAAGTTAGTTGATGGTTCATGTCTTTGAGTTCGGAGTGAAAATTCTAAGCACTAAATCCGAAATCCTAAACAAGCACCAATGACCAAAATTCAAATGATCAAAACTGTTCTGACTGCGTCAGAATTGGGTTTAAGATTTTGGACATTAGCATTTTGTATTTGTTTCGTATTTCGTAGTTAGTATTTCTTATTTGAGCAGCGCTCTTATCAGAGTTGAGCATAATTATGGGACGGGGTGTTAGAGTTTTTTTGAAATTATGATTTTTGTGTTATAGTTTACAAAGAAGCTCGATAGAGCCTTAGACTACAAAAATCACCGATACCAGCCGTGTTTGCGCGGATTTTTCGGACGGGTTGCAATTATGTGTGATTAAGCAGGGGTTCTGTTCGGTCGATATCGAAGACATCACAATCAAACACCAATGGCGTTAATTTTGTTCGCGTGACAAAGCGGTAAATTATTGTACAAAAAAGGTAGGATCGCGCATAGGCACGCAATTTTTAAGTATGCATAGTGTGGGATGTTTCGGAGACAAATATGAACAACAAAGATCGTAGGAAAGAGAAGAGATTGCAATACAACTGGCCTGTGTGGTTTGCCGATTATTATGATGGTGACGTTGAGTTGACGCAGGGCCAAATGTTTGATATTACCAGCGAAAGTGCGACCTTTACATGTTATGCGGACAAATGTCCAATGAAGGGTGAGCAGATCACCACCCGTTTCAGCGTACCTAAATACGGTGACGGTGATTCTTTCGACATGGAGCATTTCATTCGCAGCGGCAAAGTATTACGTATCGAGCAGATGAGCGATTTCGTAAGAAAGGTCGCGTTTGAGTTTGCCGAAGCGCTTCCGTTTAAGCCTGGGGAAGTAGAAGACAGCGAGGCTTTGGCGATCGATACGAATGAGGAGTTAACAGCAAACAAAGCGAAAGAGTTTGCTGAGGATGTTATGACGACGATAGGCGCGGCGAAGCTGGAAGGTGTCAGCGATATCGTTAATGACAATCTCCAGGTCGAGGAAGCAAACACTTTCGCTGAGGATATTTTAGTACCAGGTGATAGTGCACTTTCAGATGCCTGCACAGAGGACATTGGAAGTTCTTTGTGATCTATACTGAGATGTGGTGATGACACTATCCTAAGAGAGGGCAGAGAACAGGCCTGTCTGCGGGAAGCGGACGGGCCTTTTTTCTGCGCTTACATTGTTAGCGTAGAGTGGGTAGCGAATAGCCGTCTTCGACGGTAGTGACCTGCGGTCAGTTTAGGTTCTGGGTTGTGTGGGTGATGCATGGTGTAATTGTATATTTTGGAGGGTATTTTGGTCAAAAGTTTTTTTAATTTTGCTTTTCGTAGAGGGTTTTTGTGCTTATAATAAATGCCGCGGGCGAAAACGGAATTTCGGTATTGACATTTCTAAGGAGACGTAATGCCTCAGTTTGACGATCCGGTACAAGAGATCAAATATGCACACGACCGAAAGCTCAGCAAGCTGGCTGTGCTGTCATTTCTCCTGATGCTCGGTGGTTTTTGGATATTTTTCGGTGGTCCGTGGAAGTCAATTTGTGCGTGGCTGCCAGCGATGAGTTGCGGAGCGTATTCTTGGGTCCATATACGAAACAGCGGGGGGGCGCTTAAGGGTAAGTTCTTTGCGGTAGCTGCAACGATTGTTCCGCTGATATGTATAATCGCCGGCGTTGCGATGTTTTTCGTTTGGCGTATCGACGCGGCGCCTATTTCCAACGATCTTACTGTTGCCGATCTGTACTGCGCAGACGACGAGTATGCCGCCAGCTTCGATCTTTTGGGCAAACTGGGCGAGACCGATACTAAAGTTTTTTTGGGGTTTTCCGAAAGGATCAATTCCGGCAACGCTTCTGACACGAGGGCGTGGTTGGGCGCCAACAGGAGCAAGATATTAGACGACTGGGAAAAGACCGCAGATGCCAGGTCTATTATCGAAAGGCTTGACGAGTTTGTGCAGATCGCGGACATGACAGATCCCAATTGGAGCAACATGCCGCAGGTGTTCAGTGATTTTATGAACCTGTCCGAACTTTACAGCGGGTATGCGTGTTTACAGAACGAGCTTGGTTTCGGGGCTCTCGGCGCAGAGCAGCTTATAATGTTCGATTCGGTCCTTAAGAAAATAAAGATTTATGTAAGATCAGGTATTTTTGGCGAGATGTGCAGCAGATGGTTAAGCTTTAATATCATCACGGCTAACTACATTGTTAATTGCCCCGGTACCGATCAAAAGACGCTTAAAATAGTTGCAAGTCATTTCAGGCCGGTCGCGAACGATTATACGTCGCTGCGTAATGGTGCTATTTTTGATTATCTTCATATGAAATCAATAATGTATCAAACTTTCAAGGAGTCAACGAGCCGTTTGTTTAAGCCGAATTCGACGTGCAGAGTTTACAGGAACTATTGCGATGACAGCCTTGCGATCCTGGACGGTGTGGATAAACGTAACGGGGAAAGGATTTCGGTTTGGCCAGAGTTCTATCCGAAAAATCTGAGCGATATAGAGGTGAGTGCAGATGCAGATACAGAAATCCCTGAGTCTTATCGTTATTATAACCCCTATGGCGCCTCGATCATCGAAAATTTGGGAGAATCTTTCGGCAGGCGTTTGGTTGCGGACATCAATTATAAGGTTCTAAGCGATCTGTTTATGATCTCGTTGAATAAGCGTTTGGGTAAAGAGGTTAGCTTAAAGGCGCGGGCGTATAGCGATGAGTATATTATCGATGTCGAGAAGAAAATGATCTTTAGTCCGGGCCCGGATGGTGAGAATTATACCGAAGACGATATAAAACTGTTCATCGAGCCTGCGGTGCTAAAGTTGTAATATCAATGGAGACGTTTATATGAAAAGTGTTGCGGCTATCGTTTGTGCGGCTGGTGCGAGTTCTCGTTTTGGCGGTGACAGGAAAAAACCTTTCATCGAGGTTATGGGGCAGGCTGCGTTTTTGCGGAGCTTTAGTTTTTTTATCAGCAGGGATGACGTTAAGCAAAAGATACTTGTTATTTCTCCGGAAGACAGGGAACTTGTCGAGATCAAGTGGGGCGCGAATCTTGCGTTCGATCAGATAAAGCTTTGCGACGGCGGTGCCGAACGTTTCGAGACGGTGGCCAGGGCGATAGAGCTTGTAAGAGATGACATTGACCTGATCGTTGTTCATGACGCGGTTCGATGCTGTTTGAAAAATGAGTGGGTCGATAATGTAATTGACAAAGCATCCGAAACCGGGGCTGCGATGCTGGCATACCCGGTTGTATCTACGCTGAAAAAAGTCGAAGCCGGGCAGATAACCGGTACTGTTGACAGGAGCGGTGTTTATGAAGCGCAGACGCCGCAGGTTTTCGATGCCAAATTGCTAAAAAAAGCTTACGCGAATCTAAGCAATGTAGATACGAGCAAAATAACCGACGACTCGGGATTGGTAGAGGCCCTTGGCGAAAAGGTCAGCATCGTCGAGTCGGACAATACCAACATAAAGATAACTGTTAGAGGCGATGTTGTTATCGCAGAAGCTATAATCAAGGGGCGGCCTAAACCTAAGAAGGATGGATATACGGGTCCGTATATCGAGGCGCAATGGTAGGGTTTTTTGCGTAAACCGCCGCTGTTTGTGAAGATAGGCAAGATGCGGCGTAGGCAGGCATTAAATTGTCTTATTTTACCTTGACATAGCATCGCAAAATGTTATTTTTAAGGAAAATAACGGAGTAATCGGCTACGTCTGAATTTGAAAGGGATCGGCAATGTCACGAATATACGCATTAACCGCTTTAGTATTGAGCTTTATGGTTCTCGGCTGTGCCGAGGAGGTTAAGGATGATCCACGTTTTCATATCGATCCGGATCAGGTTCAGCATGCCCGCAACGTTGGGTATGCGATGGCTGATGCTGCCGAGGTCGATCTAGTCGAGGGTATGGCGTCGGACAGAAACGAGTATCGTGTCGGGCTCAGGAACTTGATCGAGTTTTATCGCGAGCATGGCAACGCTAATAAACTTGCATGGGCTCAGAAGGAATACGGGATGCTTGTTCAGTACCGTTATCTTATGCCTGGCGAGATGGTTAGTGCCGAGTTGCGTGCGACGGATGCTATCGAAGAAGCGGACGCTATTTACAAAGAGGCAGTGGATGTTTATAAAGACGCCGGCGGGATGCTGATAGTCGTTGACGAGCAAAAGCTGAGAATTTCGTTGAGCAAGTTTAACGAGGTCATCGAAACGTATCCGAGCAGCGATAAGATCGACGATGCCGCTTATAAGGCAGGCAGAATATACGAGCACTTCAAGGATTATCAGATCGCTGCGGTTTATTATCAGCGTGCGTTCCAGTGGGACGCCGATACTCCTTATCCGACAAGATACCGAGCCGCTTATGTGCTGGATCAGAAGCTGCATATGCGTACCGAGGCATTGCCGCTGTATCGGTTGTCGGTTAAGAAGGAAAAACGATATGAAAATTATGTCGAGTACGGAAAGATGCGAATACGCAGTATGACCCGTCTGGAAAAAACAAAGCCGGCTGAGGAAACAGCCGAATAGCTTTGGCGTTAATTAATAAGGATAGACGGGCCTGTTTTTTTTATAAAGCAGGCCCGTTTTTTTTATGTATGTATCATGATCTCGAAAAACAGGTTGGGGCTTTTTTAGAATCGGAAAACTTATTCGCCGGTTTTGAAAAAGTTCTTGTTGCAGTATCCGGCGGCGGCGATTCCGTTGCGTTGCTAAACGTGCTTGTTCGCTTAAAGCGGGACGGGGTGGTTGGTGCAAAACTGGCAGCAGGACACGTTAACCATAATTTGCGAGGGAGCGAATCCGATGGTGATAGCAAATTTGTTAGCGAACTTGGTGCAAAGTTTGGTCTTGAAGTGTTGACTCGATCGGTCGAAACTATCGAGTATGCAAAGAGAAATAAACTTTCCATCGAGACTGCTGCCCGGCAGCTCAGGTTTGACGCATTGTGCGAGATGTGCAGCGAAGCCGGTGCCAAGTGTATTGTTACCGCCCATCATAAAGACGATAATGCAGAAACGATGATACACAGATTGATGCGGGGGACGGGCTTTAGGGGGCTTGGCGGGATATGGCCGGTAAAAGAGTTCGGAGTTGGGAGTTGGGAGTCGGGAGTTCGCGTTGTCCGACCGTTGCTTTGCGTTGGCAGAAAAGATATTGAGAAGTATTGCAGCGATAACGATCTTAGATGGCGGACGGACGGGACAAACGCTGAAACGATCTACACTCGCAACAAGATAAGGCACTTGCTTTTGCCGGACATCCAGAAGGGTTGTCAAGGCGACCTTGCGGAAAAACTTTTCGAGCTTAGCTTAAGATCGCAAAAGCTTTATGCGAAAGTTGAGGCTCGCGCCGAGCAATCGCTTAGTGAAATGATCGTTGAGTTTAGCAGCCGAGGCGTTGTTTTGGATCGGAACAGATTGTCGCAGTTGGACAGGCTAACAGCGGTTGAGGTTGTAAGAAGGGTGCTGGTTAATATTGGCAGCGGTGAGCGTGACTTAACGCAGGAACATTACGATAGAATTATTGCATTGGCATCTGCGAACAGCAGCGGGAAATTGATCGAATTGCCAAGTGGGTTTGTCGCCAAGGGCGAGTATGATAGGGTTGCGTTTTATAAGGGACAAAAGGCGAATAAAAGGTGTCTGACCCCTTTAATTCTGGTAGTGCCGGGTGTGACTGTTGCCTGCGATATAAAGATCGAAGCTAAGGTTCTGGATGCAAGCGATTGTGATATTGAAAAGTTCAAAAAGGACAAAGACAGCAATGTCGAATGGTTCGATCTTGATAAAATAAAAGGCCGTCTTAAGGTACGCAGCCGAAAAGATGGCGATAAATTCAGGCCTATTGGCGGCGGGGGCGAAAAAAGAATCGGCAAGTTTCTAACCGCAGACAAGGTGCCGGGCGAGATGCGAGATAAGGTGCTTGTAATTGAAGACGATGAGAAAATAATCTGGCTAGCCCCGATCCGCGCAAGCGAAGAGACAAAAGTTGACGGCTCAACAAAAAAAGTTTTAGCGATCAGCCTATTTTGATTTAGTTTTTGTTTCTTTTGTCGGCAACGATTTTGTTTTGAAAACGAGTGTTCGGCGATATAAAGCTTTGTTGTTGTTTTTAATGAATAACGGTCCTTGCAAAAGATGTATTCGTCCGTAATATTCGCTTACCATAACGGGCAACGATGTAAATACCGGGATGTGTCCTCTAGGTGCGATAAACTTGCATGCATAACTAGTAAGCCACTTTGCGACCCAAAGACCATCATCGTTGACATAGCAAAGGTCGTTATCGAATACGGCGTACTTCGCCTGGATCGAGAATTTGGTGTTTTTGGCTAATGGTTCTTTGAGTCGGACGAGTATTCTATATCTGCCTGATATGGTTTTGTCGTCTTTTTTATGCGGGATCGCTTTTGCCATAAACTTTTGCTTAGTGTTTACATCTATTACTGAATGCACATCAGGTTTTCCGTCAGCGGAAGGAAGAGCACCGCCAAACAGGAACTCTTTGGTTCCGGCTTTTAAATTGTATCCTTCCAGGTAGGTTACGAGCAATTTGCCTTTGTCTGGATCAAGCGGCTCAATCGTTACGCTGCCGCCGAGAGCTGGCGATATAAATATTGCGGCGAAAAATGCGATAAGGGTTAGTTTTTTCATTTTTTCTCCATCAATTGAATAGTCGATACGCTACTTTATGGGAATTTTGAGGCTTAGTCAAGAGGTCTTCGGTCCTTAAATGCGTTTTTTACTACTGAAACGGGTGTTTTTGTTGTAAAATCAATAAAAGCTTGACAATTTCGGGGGGTGAGCTTACATTATGCCCGCTGAGTTTGTGCGCAGAAAAGTGTGGGGGTACATAACGGTATGTACTGAGCTTATATTAACTATTTAAAATTAAGGAGTTAGAAATGGCAACAAAGGTTGCGATTAACGGCTTTGGAAGGATCGGAAGAGCTGTTGCAAGAATATTATTAACCCGGAATGGGGATCTGGAACTGGTGGCTATTAACGATCTGGCACCTGTAAAGAGCCTGGCTCATTTGTTTAAGTATGACACGGTTATGGGCAAATGGGGCGGAACCGTCGAAGCCAAAGCTGATGCTATCGTTATTGACGGCAAAGAGATCAAGGTTGTTTCAGAGAGAAATCCTGCTGACCTGCCTTGGGGTGCTATGGGTGTTGACATCGTAGTCGAGTCAACGGGTATCTTCCGCGAAAAAGAATCTGCAAAGGGCGGCTATGGCGATCACATCAAGGCTGGGGCAAAGAAGGTTGTTTTGACTGTTCCTGCAAAGGACGCGATCGACGCAACGATCGTTCTCGGCGTAAACGAAGATAAGTTGACGGCTGACGTTGCATGTGCTTCGAACGCAAGCTGTACGACAAACTGCCTTGCTCCAGTTGCCAAGGTTCTAAACGATGTTTTCGGTGTTGAAAAAGGTATGATGACAACGGTTCACGGTTATACCAATGACCAGAACGTCGCGGACATGATCCACAGCGATATGCGTCGTGCAAGAGGCGCGGCACAGAATATTATTCCAACGACAACCGGTGCTGCCGCTGCGGTCGGTAAGGTTATCCCAGAGCTTAACGGTAAGCTCGACGGCATGGCTCTTCGCGTTCCTGTTATAGACGGCAGTTGTGTCGATCTGGTGGCAGACCTTAAGAAGGAAGCAACCGTTGACGAAGTAAACGCTGCGATCAAAGCAGCCGCCGATGGCGAGCTTAAGGGCATTCTCGAATTCTGCGATGAGCCAATCGT
>JAGLHQ010000010.1 GCA_023143375.1 Planctomycetota bacterium | reverse complement strand
GAGGATATTGCTGTGTCGTTCGATGGTTCGGATTCTTACGACCTGGACGATGATACGCTGTCCTATACATGGGATTTTGGTGACAACTTCGGCGGAGCAGGTGTAACTCCAAGCCATATCTATGCAGCAGGCGGGGAGTACAATGTTACGTTGGTTGTAAATGACGGTAAGGGAAATTCCGAACTCGATACAACCATAGCTGTTATAACAGAAGTTGCCGACCCGCCGATAGCCGATGCAGGTTCGGACCAAACTGCCTTGGTAGGTGAAGAAGTAACATTCGATGGTTCCGGTTCTTACGATATCGATAATGATATAAGCGCATACGGCTGGGACTTCGGTGACGGCTCAACAGGTATTGGCGAAGTAACCACTTACGTATATGCAACTGAGGATACTTACACTGTCACTTTGACAGTAACGGATAATGGCGGCCTAACGGCTACGGATACAGCAATAGTCACCGTT
The DNA here is from genome assembly GCA_023143375.1 of Planctomycetota bacterium. Lineage (GTDB taxonomy): Bacteria > Planctomycetota > Phycisphaerae > Sedimentisphaerales > Anaerohalosphaeraceae > JAFGKL01. Next base: position 4,087 of record JAGLHQ010000010.1, on the reverse strand, counting down.
ACCGAAGAGGCCGCTTTGGTTATGCATGTAGATAATATCGTTATGACCACGAAAAGAGCCGGCATAAATGTTAGTGCCACAGCTACAGTAACCGTTGTAGATGTTGGCGGTGTCCCTGTTGCAGGCGCAATTGTCTCCGGGGTATGGAGCGGGTTAACTGACGATCTTGATTCCGGGATAACCGATGAAAATGGAATTGTAGCCTTCAACTCTGACAGACTTAAAAGAGCCAGTGGAACATTTACCTTCACAGTGACCGATGTTGTTAGATCGGACTGGAGCTATAACTCCGAAGATAATATTGAGACAAGCGATTCGATAACTGTTCCCTGAATCTATACAGACTAGAGCAATTTAATTTTTCGTGTTCGCTTTTTGCCTGTTGCGGTTTCGGCTGTCGGCATCAGAATTACTCGCAATATTTCAATGTTGCTGCGCATTCTTCTTTGCCAGCCTCGTCCTCTCGACGGCATAAAGCGGAGCAGAAAATATTAAAGTGCTCTAAAATACCGATGGATAAACAATACGTCTTCAACAAAAAGCCTTCCGCAACGTTGCGGTCAGAAGATAAAGGCAATGGGGTTTTCTTATTAAACCAAAACCCCAGATGAATCGTGGTTTAAAAGAAAGAACCCTGGCAATAAATTGTCAGGGCTAACTAATTTTGATGCCCGCTTGGCGGGCGTTTTTTTATGGGGTTTGTTGTGTTGTGTAACGCAAGTTGTAGCGTAATAATGGATTCCGGGTCAAGCCCGGAATGACAAGACGGGGTAGGTTTAAAACCCCTGCGGTGCAGAGGGCTAACAGATTTGAATAACGAGTGCTCGGAATTTCTTGAAACCTGTTGACTTTCATCGGTTTAGACGCTAATATCCCTTTTTTACAGCTTTAAGCGCCTGTAGCTCAGTTGGATAGAGCAACGGATTTCTAATCCGTAGGTCGCATGTTCGAGTCATGCCAGGCGTGTTGACCAGCCTTTGGCTGGTAGATATTAGATAGTAGACAATGGAATTTTCCTTTTAATAATTAGTTTAAGGAGTTATTTAGTTGGCGAGAACGAAGAAGAAATCGATCAAAAAGAATTTATGTGACAAGTGTACCGGTTTGTGCTGTCGTTATTTTGCGTTACCTATCGAGGACCCCGAGGACTGGGACGATTATGACGATATCCGATGGTACCTGTCGCACGAGAACTGCACGGTGTTTCTGGAAGACGGCGACTGGTATATCAACTTACTGAACCCGTGTAAAAACCTTGACGCCAACGGGCGTTGCAAGATCTACGAGAAACGGCCGGGCATCTGCCGGACGTATACGACCGATGACTGCGACAAGACGGGCGCCAACTATGACTACGACCTGCACTTTACAAGCGCCGATCAGATGGAACAATACATGAAGATCAAGTTCGGGGCAAACGTCCTCGATAAACTCGATGCAAAGAAGAGCAAGAAAAAGAAGAAAAAGAAAAAGTCCAAAAAGAAATAACGTTTCGCAGAGGGACATATATGAAGATCCAATCGGTAAAAGGGACACGCGATTTCTATCCGCCGCTGATGGCGGTGCGGAACTTCATTGCCGACGGCTGGAAGGAAGCGTCACGTCGGAACGGTTTTGAGGAATACGACGGGCCGATCTTCGAGTATCTGAAGATGTATCAGGTTAAAAGCGGCGACGAGATCGTCGAGCAGCTTTTTAACTTCACCGATCGCGGACAGCGGCATCTGGCTATTCGGCCCGAGATAACGCCGACGCTGGCGCGGATGGTTAACCAGCAGATAAACGCCCTGCCGCGTCCAATCAAGTGGTTCTCTGTGCCGCGTTTGTGCCGTGCAGAACGCCCGCAAAAGGGACGGCTTCGCGAGTTCTTTCAATGGAACATCGACATCATCGGGGTTGACGATGTTCTGGCCGACGCCGAGGTGATATACACTTCTATCGATTACCTGCGGTCGCTGGGCCTGACTTCCAGGGACATCAAAGCGAAGATATCCAGCAGGAAACTGCTGGCCGGATTCCTTATAAACCTCGGAATCCCTGAAGGTCAACTCGACACGATATATCCAATCTTAGACAAAAAGACGAAACTGCCAGAAGCGGTGTTCGATGAGATGCTGGCTAAGGTTATAAGCCATAAGAGAACGGCTGCGGCCATCAAAGAGTTTATGGAATTTAAAGATCTATCGAATATTTCTGATTACCTCCTTGAGGTAATCAGAAATAGCGATGAAGGCACTGAAGCAGAAGAGGAACTGGAACGCCTACTAGACTTGCTTGAAACAATGGGTGTTGGCGATTATTGCGTATTCGATCCTGGGATCGTGCGGGGGCTGGCGTATTATACGGGCGTTGTGTTCGAAATACACGATGCAGTTGGCGACTTGCGTGCGGTGTGCGGGGGCGGAAGGTACGACAATTTACTGAAGGATTTCGGCGGACCTGCGGTTTCCGGAACCGGGATGGGGATGGGCGACTGCGTGTTGGAAATATTGCTGCGGGAAAAGGGATTGCTAAAAGACGGGCAGATAGCGACGCTGCAAATCGATAACTTCGTGGCGTATACGGATATGGAACTACAGAAAGACGCGATCTCGATCGCGGCAAAACTCCGCGAAAAAGGCGAGGCGACGGATATCAGCTATAAGAGCGGGAGCCTTAAAAAACAACTGAAGCAGGCGTCGAACGCGGGAGCGAAAAAATGTATCATTCTTAGTAAGGAGTTTATTGAGGATAAAAAACTCATCGTAAAAGATATGGGTACCGGCGAACAGGAGTTGATAAATGCTGACACCTTTTAATTGCAGCAATAAGCTGCAGCCTGAATCACAAGCCGCCCTTTAGAGAGAAAAATTCTCGATCCGTTTGTTGGCTATGAAATACACACATAAACTGTAATGAAGATTGAAGCTCTAGTCACAAGCAAAGGTCTTATTCTCCGATAAAAATGTGGTTTTTTTTCTTGCAAATTCTATTGCCGTAGATTATAAGTTCGTGCATCGCGGGAAGTACAATATATATCTTTTCTTTCTTTAAACGGAGTGACAAATGGATCAGAGAAAAATATTACTAAACGAAAGCGACATTCCTAAGCAGTGGTACAACCTTGCGGCAGATCTTCCGACGCCGATGCTTCCGCCGCTTGGGCCTGACGGGAACCCGATCGGACCTGAAATGCTTGCACCTGTTTTCCCGATGAACATCATCGAGCAGGAAGTCAGCACGGAGCGTTGGATCGATATTCCGGACGAGATCCTCGATATTCTTTACCGCTGGCGGCCCGCTCCGCTGAGGCGTGCAGTTTATCTCGAGAGATTTCTAGGTACCCCGGCGAAAATTTACTACAAGGACGAATCCACGAGTCCGGCGGGCAGCCATAAGCCGAATACCGCTGTTGCACAGGCGTGGTATAATAAACAATTCGGTATCAAAAAGATCACGACCGAAACAGGCGCCGGTCAGTGGGGTTCTGCTCTGGCGTTTGCTTGTAAACTGATGGACCTTGAGTGTAAGGTTTATATGGTTCGTATCAGCTTCGATCAAAAGCCTTTTAGAAAAGTTATGATGCAGGTTTGGGGTGCAGACTGTATAGCAAGCCCGAGTGACCAGACCAACGCCGGGCGCAAGATTCTTGCAGAGATCCCGGATACTCCGGGCAGCCTTGGTATCGCGATCAGCGAAGCTGTCGAAGAAGCGGTAACAGATCCCTCCGGCGAAACACGGTATGCACTGGGCAGTGTTTTAAATCATGTGATGCTGCACCAGACGATCATCGGACAGGAAGCTAAGAAACAGCTTGAGATGGTTGGTGTCAAGAAACCCGATATTGTGATCGGATGTGCCGGCGGCGGAAGTAACTTCGCAGGTCTGGCGTTCCCGTTCACTGCCGATAAGATCAACGGCGCGGATATAGAGATCATTCCTGTCGAGCCTACGGCGTGCCCGACGATGACGCGTGCACCTTTCGCTTACGATCATGGCGATACGGCATGTATGACACCTTTGATGGCGATGCATACGCTTGGTCATGCTTTTATACCGCCGCCGATCCATGCCGGCGGATTACGTTATCACGGTATGTCGCCTTTGG
>JAGLHQ010000001.1 GCA_023143375.1 Planctomycetota bacterium | reverse complement strand
TGAGACTATTTGTATTATGCTATGTATATGGAAAGCAATGAACAAAATGTTATTTTGGACTCGATAAGAGAAGGTGTTTTCACAGTAGATATGGACTGGCGTATCACTTCTTTTAACCGTGCTGCGGAAGAAATTAGCGGCATCGAGCGTCAAGAGGCTATTGGCAGGCACTGTAGGGATGTTTTGCGAGCCGAAGTATGTGAGACCGGCTGTACGCTTCGCCAAACGATGGAGACCGGCGAGCCAATAATGAATAGAACCGTTCACATCATTGATGCTCAAGGCCAAAAACGTACTATTGCCATATCTACCGCTTTACTGAAAAACACCGGTGGTAAAGTTATCGGAGGAGTTGAGACATTTCGTGACATGAGCACGGTAGAGCAGCTTCGCAAGGAGATCAAGGGGCGATATTCATGCGAGGATATAATCAGCCAAAGCCATAGGATGCAAAACCTCTTTGCGATTATGCCCAATATTGCTGAAAGTAATACGACGGTTTTAATCGAAGGTGAAAGCGGTACCGGTAAAGAACTTTTCGCCCGTGCGATTCATAACATGAGCTTTCGCAAGGACAAACCTTTCATTGCAGTAAATTGTGGTGCCTTGCCTGATTCTCTATTGGAGTCCGAACTTTTTGGTTACAAAGCCGGTGCATTTACAGATGCCAAGAAGGATAAGCCGGGGCGGTTTGCTTTGGCTGATGGCGGAACTATTTTCCTAGATGAGATCGGCGACGTGTCTGCCTCTGTGCAGGTTAAGTTGCTGCGAGTTTTACAGGAGAGAGTGTATGAGCCGGTTGGCGGGGTTTCGTCTGTTAAGGCTGATGTTCGTGTTATTACTGCGACTAATAAAAAACTGGACCAATTGGTTCAACAGGATAAATTCCGGGATGATCTTTATTACAGAGTCAATGTGATGAAATTAGAACTGCCTCCGTTAAGGGACAAGAAGGAAGATATACCATTGCTGGTTGAGCATTTTATAAGTCGATTCAACCGGCTGCAAAACAAGAATATTTGCTGTGTAACAAACGAAGTAACAACAGCTCTTTTGGCGTATGATTATCCGGGGAATGTGCGAGAGCTTGAGAATATCATTGAACATTGCTTTGTTCTTTGTGATGGCGAGATCATCGAGGGCAAACATCTGCCTCTGTCAATTCGTCCAGTCTCAGAAACGGTCAATGCGGAGAGCATTCAGTCTGCAACTATCAAGCAAATGGAGGTTGTGCTGATAAATCAGGCATTACGACGAAACAAAGGCAATAAAACTGCAGCCGCTAAAGAGCTAGGCATAGACAAGAGTACACTTTTCCGTAAGATGAAAACGTTTGACATTAAGCCCTCCTCTTATGCCCGGTAAATGTCGATTTAGCATATAGGCCAAGATACCCTCCCCTCATTACAATAGTTGCATTTTACAGCGATAAGCGGTATTGCCGGTGGCAATATGCATCTATTTGCATTTCTTTTTCACTATTAGTACGTCTCTGGCAATTCTATAACACCTTGTAACATAAACACTTACAAAGACTTGCGGTTATTGGCAATCTTTCTGGCATGGCAGTTGCTAATTATATCCTTGAAAGGTTTTGTAATGAAAATAGCAATAGCAATATGGAATGATCATGTTTCAAGTGCTTTCGATTTTTCGGCTTGCATCTTGGTGATGGAGATGGAAAATGACGAGGAGATAAGCAGGTCGCAAATTCTTTTAGAAAGCCAGTCACCGGCACAGCGGGCAAATCAACTGAAAAGTATTGAGGTGGATGTGCTTATTTGTGGTGCTATTTCGAGAATACTTGCGGAGATGATCACAGCAGCGGGGATTCAGGTACTTGCATACACAACCGGGCGAATTGACGATGTTTTAGAGGCATATATAGCCGGTCGATTAGCAGAGTCTCAGTTTAGTATGCCCGGCTGTTGGCCTGGTGCCAGAAAAGGTTTTGGTAAGCGCGGACAAGGTAGACGCAGATGTCGCCGACAAGGAAATCAGGAAAATTGTGAATTATAACAAAGCAAAGGAGACGATATGAAAGTTATAGTAACAGCGCAAGGAAATGAACTGTCAAGCGAAATTGATCTTAGATTTGGAAGGGCCAAATGGCTTATTGTTTTCGATCTGGAGACAGGGGATTTCCAAGCACATGATAATGAATTAAATTTGAATGCCGCCCAGGGGGCAGGCATCCAGACAGGACGAAATATCGCAGGTCTCGGTGCAGACGCTGTGATAACCGGAAACATAGGACCGAATGCTTTTAAGACTCTCAATGCAGCCAAGGTTAAGGTTCTTCTGTCTAAAGCATCAACGGTACAAGATGCTTTGGATTTATTTAAGGCTGGCGAACTGAAAGAGGTTGACCAGGCTAACGTTGAAGGACACTGGACCTAGACTGTTGGTAGGAAGGTAAAGTTATGAGAATTTATTTAGATTGTATTAGCTGTTTTGTTCGTCAGGCTCTTGATGCTGCAAGGCTTGCAACGGATGATGAGCAGGTTCATAAAAAGGTTGTAGATCAGGTTCTTCGAATGACGGCTGATTTAGACATGAGTCAGAGCCCGCCGGTAATCGGGCAGCAGATACATCGTTTAATTCGAGATTTGGTTGGTAACGACGATCCATATTACAAGGTTAAGAAGCAATTCAACAACCTGGCGTTAAAACTATATCACGATCTTAGAAATCGGATCATACATTCAAATGACCCGCTTGAAACGGCAATCAGATTGGCTATAGCCGGTAATATTATCGATTTTGGGGTTAAAAGTTCTCTGTCTGAATCAGAGGTCAAAGAAACAGTGAATAATTCACTAATCGCCAGCCTGGATGCTGAACAGGTCCGAAAATTTAAACATGCTGTAA